>NZ_JBSQBN010000001.1:0-150811 GCF_053850585.1 Shewanella sp. A22 | reverse complement strand
AAAATACGACTGCATGGTCTATTTTTTTCCATAAAAAATAAGACATTCCCACCATCCATGGCGGTCAGATGCTGGAGGTAGAGTAACGCAGGAGCTTGTTACCGAGGATCACTATTCGCTTCAATCACCTGCCTTGCCTACAGCTCTTTGAACTACCGCTGAAAGACCACATATTTAATAGGATTGGTATTACGCCAGCTAGCGTTGGATATGCTTCGAAATGAGTCATTGAAAGGGGGTGTCCCTGCAGAACAAAAGCGAGCATGGGTGAAAACAACATACTTAGAATCCGTTTTAAACGCTGGATTCAGCACGATGGCTAATTGATAAACACTCATGCGGTTATTCTGACATTACTCCGGTAAAGTTATTGGTTCTTTATTTAGCAAACACAAGTATTTATAATGGCTTATTGAATAAAATGTATTTAAGAATAAAATTCGGTTCCAACTCAATTCGATTCACTCATTGGATATAATTGGACAACTTAACCGATGAAAACTTTAATGTTAGCCTATCTCTGTGCCATATTTAAGACGAAAGGCTCATCAGAAATGATGAGCCTTTTTCGTTTAACTTACTAAAATAATGTTAAAAACACAAACTAGTTCAAACAGTGTTATAGAAGTAAAAAACTATGCAAACCTAAAGACTGACAAACTCTATAGATTTACAGATAAACAGCTATATAAAGCAAAAAATAATGGAAGAGATCAAGTTGTTTCAGATATTATTTGAAACAATTCGGCCCACATATTGTGGAAACCCACTAGTTCGAATCCTTCATATCTTCATATAGGTAATAAAGCGTTATTTTTCACTACACGACTGGCGGTGTAAATTATCTTGGGATCAATTTCTACAATTGCGCCCGCTTGAGCAATCACTTGAGCCGCAGTATAGTTACCTGCGAGAGCACAATTAGCTAAAGGCTCACCTTGTAGCCAATAGCAAAGAAAACCTGCATTAAACGAGTCTCCCGCAGCAGTGGTGTCAACAACATGAGGGACCTGTTCGGTAGGGTAATGCTGAGTTTCTATTATCCCCGAGCTATTTTTATGACTAATATGACAACCGTTTGCTCCATCTTTTATGACTAACTGTGACGCCCCTTGTTGATGCAGCCTTTGACGAGCAAGGCTGAGGCTATTGTCACCCCAAAGTCGTTGCTCATCTTCAAATGTGACTAAGGCTAAACTCGACATTGCCAAAACAATTTTCATTCGTTGCTGACATTCTTGTCTACTTGACCACAATGTTGCCCGGTAATTACTGTCGAAGATCAGTTTGACGCCACTTTGAGTCAGTTTTTTTAGTTGTGATAATAGGAATTGTGCATCTTCTGAGGGTAATATAGCTAAGGATATGCCTGACAAATAAATGGCATCAAACTCTGCTAAGTCATCAATAACTGTGGCGAATTGCTGATGTTGAACCATATATTTTGCTGCGGAGTCATTGCGCCAATACTGAAAAGTACGTTCTCCATCTGTGGTGTTTTGGATCAGATATAAGCCTGCATTTTTGTGCGGATTAAGTAACACTTTGTCGACTAAAATACCATGGGATAACCAGCGTTGGATCAGGGCAATGCTTAATGTATCTGTGCCCATACTTGATACAAAGCTGACATCCATGTTATTGGCTGCCAGTTTTTTTAAGTAGATGGCAGTATTCATAACATCACCACCAAAGTGCTGTTGCATGTCACCAAATATTTGGCCTTTGAGTTCAATCATGCATTCGCCAATCACGGCTATCTTTAAACTGCTCATTTATAAAGTCACTCCCTTTTTCCAGATGGCGACTTCTCTAATGTCATTTTTTTCATTGCAGGTTGGTTGGCCGTTCACTATGGCAACTAATAGTTGTAAAAATTCCTCATGCACTTGTTCCATATTGGCATCATTAATTAATACCCCGGCATCAAAGTCTATCCAGCGAGGTTTTCTTTGGGCTAATTCAGAATTAGTAGACATTTTTAGGGTTGGCACAAAGCCTCCATAAGGCGTACCTCGCCCTGTGGTAAATAGCACCATATGACATCCACAGGCCCCAAGTGCGCTGGTGGCAATAGGGTCATTACCGGGCGCAGTGAGTAAGTTAAGCCCGGGTGTACTGAGGCGCTGGCCATATTTCAATACCGCCTGAACTTTACTGGTACCGGCTTTTTGGGTACAGCCTAATGATTTATCTTCTAAGGTGGTGATGCCACCGTCTTTATTACCCGGTGATGGGTTTTCGTAAACCGGTTGATTATGGTCTTTGTAATAACGCTTAAAGCCATTAACCATCTCTACTAAGTCATAAAAGGTGGCTTTGTCTTTACAGCGCGACATTAAAATGGTTTCAGCGCCGAACATTTCTGGCACTTCAGTGAGTACTGTGGTGCCGCCTTGGGCGATAAGATAATCTGAAAAATAGCCTAATAAAGGATTAGCCGTAATACCTGAAAGACCGTCACTGCCGCCACATTCTAAACCAAACTTCACTTCACTTAAGGCACCCGTTACCCGTTTGTCTTGGCGCATTTCGGCATAGATTGCTTCAAGGTGGGCCACGCCTTCTTCAATTTCATCTTCCGCTGCTTGGGTGAGCAAAAACTTGACTCGTTTGTCGTCAAAATTGCCCAGCCCTTCTTTAAATACCGAGATTTGATTGTTTTCACAGCCAAGTCCAACAACAAGAGCGCCACCGGCATTAGGGTGTAGTACCATATTTTGTAGCAATATTCGGGTGGTTTCTAAGTCATCGCCAAGTTGTGAGCAACCAAACTGATGGGGAAAAACATGAACGCCATCAATAGCGAGACCAGGGTTACGGGCTAAAAAGGTTTTGGCCATTTGTGCAATCATGCCATTGACGCAGCCGACAGTCGGGATCACCCAAATCTCGTTACGAATGGCGACATCACCATTAGCACGGCGATACAGCATTACCTCTGGCGACGGTTTAGCATCCGCTGCCGTGATAAAATCAGGTTGATATTGATAGCCAAGCTCATCGTTCAAGGTGGTTTTAATGCTATGGGTGTGTACCCAATCACCTAGAGCAATATCGTGCACTGCGCTGCCAATGGGCGCACCATATTTGATAACTTTAGACTTAGCCGGTATCGCTTTAAGGGCGATTTTATGGCCTTTTTTAATATCATGGTTAACGCAGAGGCTTAACTGATCAATATTGAAGGTTTCCCCTGCATTGATATCCCTAAGTGCAATGGCTACATCATCTAACGGGTGCAGTTTAATTATGTCTTTCATATTAAAGGTCATCCAATGCCGCGGTCATCGTGGCAACAACACCATTGGCCATAAGCGATTCAAGGTTGTTGGTGACTTGCGCTGTGAATCCGTCGAGTTGATTTAAGTCTTGTCCCCAGTGCCAGCTTGCCCCTAATACTTCAGTCACTAGGTAGCCAACCGTTATATCACCTGCAGCAACTTGGCTCCAAAGATCGTTAAATAATGATAACCATTGTTTATTATCGCTAAGGGCAATGACTTCGCCATCACGTAAGCCACGGTAAAACCACATCTGTCCGGCAAAGGCCAGCGCCATCATTGGTGGCACTGATTGGCTGTTTTGGAGGTACAGGTTTAGCTGCGGCACAATACGGGTGGTGTATTTGGTCATGCTATTTAGCGAAATAGACAGTAACTCGTGGTAAATATATGGATTACGAAAGCGGTTCATCACATCTCGGGCAAAGGAGGTAAGCTCATCTTCGGGTAGTGCTAGTGTTGGAATAATTTCCCGGTAAATAAGCTGGTTTAAATATTGTTCAAATAATGGCAGCGCTAAGGTTTCGCCAACCGAGTCAATATTAGCCATATAAGCAAGCGGTACGACTGCGGTGTGAGCTCCATTTAGAATTGCCACTTTTCGCTGTTTGTACGGCGAAATGTCATCAACAATTTTGATATTCAGTGTACTGCCATGTAAACAAAGTAAATCGACAAGGTGTTTAGGTCCCTGAATTACAAATAGATGAAAGTGCTCTGCTGTCACCATGAAGTTATCTAAATAACCCACTTCTTGTTGTAATGATTCATGTTCGCTGCGGGGAAAGCCCGTCACAATACGATCAACTAAGGTAGAGCTGAAATGATTAGCTTGGTTAAGCCAAGTGACAAATTTAGCTGGCAGTTGCCATTGTTGGGCATATTGATGGACGATTTGTTTTAATTTTTCACCGTTGTAGTCAATTAACTCACAGGGAATAATTACCAAACCTGCGCTGTAAGCACCATTGAAGTGTTGGTATCGGCGGTATAGCCATTGCGTTAGTTTGGCCGGAAAAGTGCTAGCGGGGGCATCGTCTAGCTTATCTTGCGCATTATAATCAATGCCTGCTTCTGTGGTATTAGAGAAAATCAATTTGATATCAGGGTTTTCAGCTAATGCTAAATAGCGGCTAAAATCTTTATAAACTGGGATTTCTTCATTAATACAGGAGATGATCCGTTTGTCTGAAACGGTCTCACCATTTTCATTAAGGCCTCGAATAATCGTGGTGTACAAACCATCTTGGGTATTCAGTATTGGCAAAGTGTCATAATCGATAGGTCGAATGACACTAACACCTGCCTGCAAGTCCGTTGTTTCATTAAGTATATCTATTTGCCAATCAATAAATGCCCGTAAAAAATTCCCTTCACCAAATTGCATTATCTTTGTAGGGTATTGGTTTTTATTAAAGTTTTTTCTATTGAGTTGTTGCATGGCATTCCCTTAATGACACTTGAATTGCATTTAGTTTACGACCTAATGCCACCGGTGGCAAATAAAATTTGACAAATTGCTACCGGTGGCGAAGAATGTTGTTTAACAAAATGACTAAGTCGAGTTAACTTGGTGGTAACAGTTTGTTGTGTAAATGCTTGTTTTCAAATCTAACAGGAATAATCAGGATGACAGAATTATTTAACCTGAGTGGCAAGGTCGCATTAGTCACTGGTGCTAGCCGCGGTTTGGGTCAACAGATCGCTCTCGGTTTAGCCAAAGTGGGTGCAACAGTAATTTGCAGCAGTTCAAGTGAGCATGGATGCGATGACACCTTGGCACTTATTGCAGCTTCAGGTTTACAGGCAAGTCAGTGTTATGCCGATTTATCAAAAGCGGAAGATATACGCCGTATGAGTGAGCAAGTTCTGAGGCAAGTGCCAGCGGTTGATATTTTAGTCAATGTCGGCGGCACTATATATCGCCAAGCGGCTGTGGATTATGCCTATGAAGAATGGCAGCGGGTAATGCGAGTCAATCTTGATGCTAGTTTTTTACTTGCCCAAGCTGTTGCGCCTGCAATGATGACCAAACAACAAGGAAAAATTATCAATATTGCCTCAATGTTGTCATATAGCGGCGGCATGACAGTACCTGCTTACACCGCAAGCAAGCATGCGGTAGCGGGGTTAACCAAGGCATTAGCGAATGAGTGGGCAAGTCACAACATACAAGTTAATGCGATAGCACCAGGGTATTTTCGTACTGATAATACCCAAGCTCTGCAAGATGATGAACAACGCAATGCCGAGATTGAAAAGCGTATTCCTGCAGGGCGCTGGGGAGAGCCGGAAGATTTAGTTGGCGCAGCAATATTTTTAGCCTCAAGTGCTAGCGACTACGTTAATGGTCATATTTTGGCGGTTGATGGTGGCTGGTTGGCTCGTTAACTGCACAACTATTTAGTTTGATAACACAAACTAAATACTTAATAAGGAGATAACAATGAGTTTAACGGAAGTGGAAACCCGCTATGCAGTGGGCCCTAATGAAGTGAAAGGCTTTGATACAAATCAATTACGCAATGAATTTTTGGTAGATAAACTAATGCAACCAAATCAGGTTTATTGGGTTTATAGTCACTACGAACGCTTTATGGTGGGCAGTGCTGTGCCAACCGTTCAGCCGTTACAATTAGAAACCTTAGAGCCATTAAAAGCGGCCACTTTCTTACATGGTCGTGAGCTTGGGATTATCAATGTGGGTGGGCAGGGCACCATTACCGTTGATGGCACCCGTTACTCGTTAAATTATCAAGATGCGCTTTATATTGGTAAAGATAATCAAGAGGTTATTTTTTCCAGTGATGATGCAGCTACTCCTGCGAAATTCTATTTAAATTCAGCGCCAGCCCATCATGCTTATCCTACTCAACTGGTGACCAAACAAGACGCGAACGTGCTTCATCTTGGCAGTTTAGCGACCTCAAATGAGCGTGATATTCGCCAAATGCTCATTAGTACTGTGGTAAAAACCTGCCAATTACAAATGGGCTTAACGGCATTAAATACTGGGAGTGTGTGGAACACCATGCCTGCCCATCAACATGATCGTCGCAATGAAGTGTATTTCTATTTTGAAGTGCCTGAATCACAAGCTATATGTCATTTTATGGGCCAGCCCCAAGAAACTCGCCATATTTGGGTACATAACGAACAAGCGGTAATTTCGCCTCCTTGGTCGATTCATGCCGGTAGCGGTACCCAAAATTACAGTTTCATTTGGGGCATGGCTGGCGAGAATTTGGATTACGATGATATGGATAAATATCAACCCAATGAGCTGCGCTAATCCGGTCGTTTTTAACAACCATAGAAGTGATAAAAATGAAAAACAATCTTCTTTTGAAATTTGTTGCCATCGCGTGTGTGTTTTTTCTAATGAGCTGTGGCAGTAGTAATAAAAAAGTCACCTTAACTTTAGCTCACACCTTGGATACGCGTCATGTGGTGCATTTGGCGATGGAGCATATGGCTAGCCGATTAAATTATTATTCGGCTGGTTCAATGGAAATCGTCATTTATCCTAATGGTCAATTGGGATCTGAGCGTGAACTAATCGAGCTACTGCAAATCGGTAGCCTTGCGATGACCAAGGTTTCAACCAGTCCATTAGAAGGCTTTGTGCCAGAAATGAAGCTGTTTGGTATTCCTTATTTGATGCGTGATCGCGAACATTTTTGGCGTGTATTAGAGGGCGAAATAGGTCAGTCATTATTGGAAAAAGTCAAAGTTGCAAGGCTCAAAGGCATGGGTTATTACGATGCCGGTAGCCGCAGCTTTTATACCACCAATGCGCCAATTAATACTCCAGACGATCTGCTTGGTAATAAGATCCGAGTGGTAAATAGTCCTACAGCCGTTAGCATGGTGCAGGCTTTGGGCGGTGCAGCTGCACCGATTGCTTGGGGAGAGTTGTATGCCGCACTGCAGCAAGGGGTGGTTGATGGTGCAGAGAATAACCCGCCTAGCTATTATCTTTCTCGTCACTATGAAATTGCTAAATATTACAGCCTTGATGAGCACACCTTTGTGCCAGATATTATTTTAGCCAGCTTACCGGTATGGAATGGCTTAACCGCGCAGCAACAGCAATGGTTATCGGCAGCGATGGCTGACTCGGTGGTTTATCAAAAGTCATTGTGGCAAGAAGCATCTGATCATGCGTTAGCGCAGGTTCAAGCGGCCGGCACTATTGTGAGTTATCCAGATAAAACGCTTTTCCAAGCGAAAGTAGAATCCTTTCATCGCTCATTTGATGGGACTGTAGTGGGTGAACAAATAGTCAAAATCAAATCAATGTAAGGGATATAACATGCAAAGTTTGATGTCTTTGATTAACCAGTTGCTAGAAAAGGTGCTCATTACATTAATGGCGGCAATTGTGGTGGTGGTGACTTGGCAGGTGTTTTCGCGATTCATATTACAATCACCGAGCTCATACACCGAAGAATTAGCACGCTTTTTACTGATCTGGATTGGGGTGTTAGGGGCGGCCTATGCCTATAAAAATAAAGCTCACCTGGGGTTAGATATCCTCGTTGAGCGTATCCCAGAGCAGTCAAAGTGGCCCGTTCTGGTACTTATTGAGCTACTGGTGATTGTGTTTGCAGCCAGTATCCTAGTTTATGGTGGCTCTTTATTGGTATGGATGACCTTGGAACTGAATCAGATTTCAGCGTCCTTAGAAATTAAAGTTGGGCTGGTATATAGCGTACTGCCTTTATCAGGCGTGCTAATACTCATGTATTGCGTGACAAATATTAGCAAAATACTAGCAGAGAAAGGAGCCGCATAGTGGACATGACTTCATTGGTTTTAGTGTTTAGCTTTTTTGCCCTGCTGTTATTGTATGTACCTATTTCAGTGTGTATTGGGCTTGCGACCTTATTTGCCGTATTGCTGCACATCGACTTTACGCCAGCTACCATCACCATCGCTCAGCAGTTGGTTGGCGGTATTGATAGTTTTGCTTTACTGGCCATTCCATTTTTTATTTTGTCAGGGCTGATTATGGGACAAGGCGGTATTGCCAAACGTTTGATTGAATGTGCAATGGCAATTATTGGCTCGCTTCCCGGTGGATTAGCGCTGGTGAATGTCATGTCTTGTATGCTATTTGGGGCTATTTCTGGCTCTGCTGTAGCGGCAACATCCGCCATTGGTAGCTTTATGGTCCCGGAAATGAAAAAGCATGGATATGATGCTAACTTTTCTGCTGCCGTAACCGCGACAGCCGCCACCACTGGGATGTTGATCCCGCCGAGTAATATTCTCATTGTCTATGCGATTGCCAGTGGTGGGGTATCGATTGCCGCCTTGTTCATTGCAGGCTATGCGCCTGGGATGCTAGTGGGGTTAGCATTGATGGCGGTATGTTCAGTCTATGCTATTCGTAAAAAGTACCCGGTAACGGCAAGGCTGCCGTTAAAGGTTGCTTTTGGTAAAGTGATTGCCGCGTTACCTTCAATGTTGCTGATTTTTATTGTAATTGGCGGCATTATCGGCGGGGTGTTTACCGCTACTGAAGCTGGTGCTGTATCAGTACTGTATGCTTTCTTTTTGTCAGTGGTGTTTTATCGGGCGATTAATATTGCCGATTTGCCAAAACTACTGCTTAAAGCCTGTGAAACCACAGCCATTGTGATGTTGATTATTGGCGCGTCATCAGCTATGTCGTGGTTATTGTCCTATGCCCATATTCCACAAACGGTCAGTGAGTTTTTCTTAACCTTAAGTGATAACCCTTTGGTGGTGCTGTTACTGATTAATTTGATTTTAATTCTAGTCGGTGCCTTTATTGATATGACGCCAGCGGTATTAATTTTCACGCCGATATTTTTACCGGTAGCTGAGCAGTTTGGTATGTCACCGATCCAATTTGGCATTATGATTGTGCTCAATTTATCCATTGGCTTAGTTTCACCGCCAGTGGGCAGTGTGCTGTTTGTGAGTTGTGCTGTGGCAAAAACCTCAATTCACAACATCATTCGTCCGATGCTACCACTGTATTTAGTGATGTTTTTAGTATTAATGTTGGTGACTTACGTGCCCGCGATTAGTGAAACATTACCAAGATTATTTGGCTTACTTTAAGATTACTCAATGCAGATGAACGGGTCACTAGGCTTTAGAGTCATGTGACCCGTTAATCTGTTTTTTTAGTTAATCTAGTTTGTGTTTTCTGGTCATATAGCGGGCAGGACCTTGTCTAACAATCAATTAGTTGGAACCCCAATATGGCAATGCTACAATGCATTTATGATGTTTTAAGGGCTTTTTTATGGCTGTGACAATTAACGATGTCGCTAAACTTTCTGGCGTATCTAAACGTACCGTTTCTAGAGTAATAAATCGCTCTCCTTCGGTGGGCGAAGCTACGCGTGAGCGTGTGTTAAAAATAATACATGATCTTAATTTTTCGCCAGATAAACAGGCGCGAGGCTTGGCCTCGAGTCGTTCGTATTTATTGGGTCTGATTTACGATAACCCCGATGCCTTGTATATCGATCAGGTGCAACGTGGCGCCTTAGATGTATGTTCGGAATTGGGTTATGAACTTGTTGTGCATCCTTGCCAGTCTAAAGCCGTTGATTTTATCTCTGATTGTTTAAGCTTTATCTCCCGTTCTAAGTTAGATGGGGTGATTATTCTACCGCCAGTATCAGAAAATAAAGCTTTAGCGGCCGCTATTCGTGAGGCCGGCTGTCATTATATCCGCTTAGCATCTGTTGATTTAGATGATCATCAAAACACTGTCGTGTGTGATGAGCGTTCAGCGATGAAAGAAATGGCCACTCATTTGGTGTCGTTGGGCCATAAGGATATTGGGTTTATTTCAGGTCCGCATTATTTCAAATCGTCGATGGAGCGTATGGAAGGCTTTGTGTCTGCGCTTGAAGAATGCGATGTAAACATGGTCAGCAATCGTATTATTGAGGGTAAAAATAGCTACGAAAGTGGTATTGCCTGTGCAGAGCAGTTATTAAGTGGCGCAGTAAAACCGACTGCCATTGTTGCTAATAATGATGAAATGGCTGCAGGGGTATTAAGAGTAGCGCATAACTTGAAATTGTCGGTACCTGATGAATTGTCAGTGGCCGGTTTTGATGACAACATCTTGGCATCTAGAATAATTCCTTCTTTAACTACAATTTGCCGTCCAGTTGAAAATATGGCCAGCTTAGCGGTGCAAAAGCTCATTAATATGAGTCAGAGCGAGCACAGCATGCCATTAAAATTAACTAAAGCGATTACTCCCGTGTTAATTTGCCGTGAGTCGACGGGAAAGCGCACCGAAAATTAATAGGCATTCTTAACGCGATTAATTGCGTTCAGTTAAGTCATTTCGCGATAACAAAATAGCAGTTCTATTGTCCAAACTGTTTATCAATAAAATCCGATAATATTTATTATCGGATTTTATTATGGCTGCTTGCAGCAGCGCTTTTATTCATCGGGCTCTTGGCAATGTTTAGTGTTTAGCCCAATGGGTTGATGAGGCTGAAAGCCGGTATCTAAAAGTATTTAAAACTTCAAACGATTGATCTTTATGCTTACAACGAATAGACTACAACAGAATTTTGTTTAAAAAAACACCAATAACTAATCATCAATGCCACCGGTGGCAAGGTGATTAGACATAAATAGTTAAACAAAAATGGTGAAACAAAATTTAACTGAGTAACCAACCTTATTACAGTATCAATCGGCAGTATCTGTATCAGGAACAAGGTTTATAAAAGAGTCAGAATCTTATCGTAAATGCCACCGACAGCATTTGTATTAGGGGGTTAAGATTCAGGGAAAGAGGAGATATTCACCCATAAATGCCACCGGTGGCATTTGTGGATTGTCATCTCTTGATTCTAAAAATCAATTATATTAAGGATTAACATGAACAAAATAACGATGCTAAAGCATTCATTTAATTTTGGGATACTGGCTAGCGCGATGGTTTGCGGTCTATCCAGTGCCGCGCAATATGGTTTTTCCACTGAAAATGGCGGTACAACCGGCGGCCAAGGCGGTGCAGTGATCAAAGCGACAACGGGGACGCAAATACATGCAGCTATCTGTAATCGTGCCGCTGATGACACGCCACTTATTATTCATGTGGAGGGGACAATCAATCACGGTAACACGTTCAAACAAAGTGGTAGTTGCAATACCGCTGATGGGGTGATTGAACTGAAAGAAATTAGTAATATATCCATTATTGGTGTAGGTAATGGCGCATTATTTGACGAACTAGGTATTCATATACGTAACTCATCAAACATCATTTTACAGAATTTACATGTTCGTAATGTTAAAAAGTCAGGCTCGCCTACGTCAAATGGGGGTGATGCTATTGGGATGGAAAATAATGTCTCAAATGTCTGGGTCGATCACGTAACTTTAGAGGCGCAAGGTGGTGAAAGTGACGGCTATGATGCTTTATTTGATATAAAGAACAACACCAAGTATGTCACGCTTTCTTATAGTATTTTACGTAATTCAGGTCGTGGTGGCTTAGTGGGCTCTAGCTCAAGTGACGATCAAAATGGTCCGGTGACATTTCACCATAATATTTATCAAAACATTGACTCACGAGTGCCATTATTTCGTGGTCGCCTAGCTCACACTTACAACAACCATTTTAATGGCATCAATAAATCAGGCATTAACTCACGAATTGGCGGTGAAATTAAGGTCGAACACAACTACTTTGAAAAGGCGAAAGATCCATTAGGCACTTTTTATACTAACGATAAAGGCTATTGGGAAGTTAACGGAAATATTTTCACAGATACTGTGGTATGGACCGAAGATGCTGATAATAATCACCCTGCAGGGCCTAATCCTGTTTCAACCACATCGGTAAATATTCCTTATAACTATGTGATGGACGATGCCAGTTGTGTCAAAAATATTCTTGCTGTTACCGTAGGAGCAAACAAAGGGATAAAATTCTCTGATGGCAGCTGTTCTGCAGTAACACCTGATCCAGTAGACCCAGTAGACCCAGTGGATCCAGTAGACCCTGGTAATGGTGATGTGATTAATGCAGGCGAAAACTTCTCACTCAGTGCTGGATCTGATGGCAGCTCAAAAGGTGCTGGCAGTTATGGTAGTGTGCGTGACGGTAACTTAGATACTTATTGGTCACCAAGCGGCTCAACGGGTCGCATATCGATTAAGAGCTTAAGCAGCCCAATTAATACTGTGCGGATTATTGAAGCTGACGGCTCACAAGGCACAATCGGTGCGTGGAGCCTGATTAATAATGATAATGGCGACACGTTAATATCGGGCAATGGCATTAATGATTATATTAGCTTCGCTCAAATTTCCATGTCTAAAGTCAACTTTGTCATTGAGTCAGCTTCAGGTACCCCTAAAGTTGCCGAGTTTGAAACTTACCTAGCCACTTTTACAACACCAGTTGACCCTGTCATTCCCGGTTCAGTTAGCGCATCGACAAGTGTATCTGGTAGTGACGTTACCGTAAGTTGGAATACGCAAGACATTAATGTTAGCGGGCAAGAGGTTTATCGCGATACTGATGCTAATTTATCTGGCCGAGTGCGAATTGCAGCTGGGTTAACCGGTAATAGTTTCACTGATTATAATGTGGCGGATGGCAATTATTATTACTCGGTGAAAATTACCGGTGATGATGGCACTAAATACAATTCCTCAGCCATAGCGGCCAATGTACAAACCGGCTCAGCTGTGACAGAAATATTTGAAGAAAATGATAATGGGTTCTGTTCGGTTGATGGCGTGATAGAAAACGATCACAGTGGTTATAATGGTGTCGGCTATGCCAATACCGATAATGAGTCAGGTAAAGGCGTGGATTATGCTATTTCAGTGCCTGCGGCTGGCAGCTATACTATCTCGTTCCGTTATGCTAATGATGCCAGTGATCGCCCAGCAGCCTTGTTAATTAATGATACTTTAGCAGCCAGTTTAGCGTTTGCAGGAACCGGTACGTGGAGTGCATTTACATCAACTAGCGAGATAAGCGTCCAGCTAAATGCGGGCGATAACCTTGTGCGCTTGCAAGCGACTGGCAGCAGTGGTTTAGCCAATATTGATAGCTTAGCGGTAACTGGTATTGCCCCAACGGCAGGAGACTGCAATGGCGGCGGGGCGATTATTGCCCCTCCAGTTGACCCTGTCGATCCCATTGATCCTGTATACCCTAATGCTGAATGTGCTGATTTAATTAATAATGATTCAATCAACTGGCGTGAGTCATCGTTGCAATCTGATCAGCAAATCATTCAATGTTTAGCTGAATCATTAGGAACACCTGTGGGCTATGGCGAAAGAGCCACTGGCGGTTACAACCCAAATGGCGGCAGTAAGCTGGTTATCATTACCAATGATAAACCGGAAGATCAAATCTTGGCGGCAATTTCATCAAGCAATCATAACTGGATTGTGTTTGATAAAGATGACTTTGCTAACGAAACGGCAATTATGATGTATCGTCCATATTGTGCCAGTAGCTCAATGCAATCGGCATTAGGTGTGAATGAAGCGACCTGTCGTGATCCCTATGCTTGGTGTGCAGCTAAAGGAGTATCGAGCTCTAACTGTTTAGTCACTTTTTTTAATGACGAATTAAATGACAGCAGCCTGCCGGTACGTAACTATTTAATCGATAGTAATACCACCATTGATGGGCGTGGAGCTAAAGCCACCTTTACCTTTAACGGCTTTAAAATTGGTTCTGATAGTAGTGGTGCATCGACCCATCAATCAGAGAATGTCATCATCACCAACAATAAATTTGTGGGTGTAGGTCATACTGAAGATCATAATCTTGACCCTGATATGATCCGCTCGACCGGCGAATCTCATGATATTTGGATCCACCAAAATACCTTTGACACTACTGGCGATTCAGCCTTTGATGTTAAAGTTGGAGCACACGACATCACAGTATCATTTAATAAACTGGTTAACGTTAAGCGTGCAGCTTTACATGGCTCAAGCGATAGCCGCCCTGTAAACCAACAAATCACTACCACTATCCATAACAACTTGTTTGTTACCACAGATGATAATTTTGGGTCTAGCTCATATAACACCATGCGTAGAGTGCCATTACTACGTCGAGGCCAAACGCATATGTTTAATAACGTCTTTTATGGTTATCGTAAAGACGTTATGAGCTTACGTGTTGGCGCTAGAGCATTACTGGATGACAACTTGTTTATGAACCCAATTGATAACTCAAAAGGTGATGATTTAGCTGATTGGGATTTATCGTTATTTGATGATGCAATTCAAGATGGAGCGTTAGAAATCAATAACAGCTACGTATTTGAATCTGATTCAACTTGTAGTACTTCTGGTGGCTCAGCATCGTTAGATGTTGCACAAGGCAGTGTGCCCAATATGCTCGCAGATTATAATTCAGCATCTAAAAATGCGATTAATAGTAATAAGCTAAGTGTGGGTACAGACTTACGTAACTACGTGATGGCCGCGGCGGGTAAAGGAGGTAAAACGCCTTGGTTGTCGAGCTACAGCGAAGGTAAAAATAATATTATTGCAGTAGCGCCTAATAGCTGCCAGTAATCTAATATTACCAGTAATGTCATGCTGATAAAGCGGCTAGTACTAGCCGCTATATCACTTTAAAGTGCCTAGCTCATTGGTATGCTACCTGATTATTGAGGCTTTATAGTCTTTATTATTTTTCTCATACAAGTACTCTTGCTGTTTGACAATTAGTTGTTATGAATGTCTGCTTACATTTCCCATCGCCCTATAGCGGCAGGTTATCTAGCTACTTTGTATTAGTATTCTCAAAAGCATGGTGATCGTAAAATCACCGCTACGCTTAAGCAAATCATGTTGGAAATAGAGTTAACTGATCTTACACACAACACTAGTTTTTACTCAATGAATCCTAAAACCGTTTAAGTCATTATCCCGGCGTTGTGATTCGTGTGATATACAAGGATTGGTTCTCAGGATTGTGAAAATACGCTATACCAGAGATATGTATTCAAAGGGGTAATAAGGATGCATTGGATTTTTACTGCCTTGGCGCGCCAGTCATATTACCGTTATCACTAGCAAAACCACCGTTGATTGAGCCAATTGATATTTCAGCTGCCAGTAATGGCGATGGTGTCCAGCCTGCACCATTGTTGTAGCTGCTGAAAACCGCGCTGCGGGTAAGGTAGGTTAGGGCTTCATCTGCGTTGAGTAAGTAGCCTCCAACTCTGCTTGATAGGTCGAGTACGTTGCCGTCTAAATCCATTGAGCCATATTCACGCCAACCACTTATGGCTGTGGCAACAGTGGGGTTAGGAGCGGGTTGATTATTAACCCCCTCTACAGCCCAGCCGACGCTAGTGATATGCTTATCCATGTAGTTGTTAATGAGCACGACGTGGTCAAAGGCATCACTTTTACCGCTGCTTCTTGCAATATAAGTTGAGTCATCTAAAACATTATTCCCTAATGGCCCTGGTCCACGGGTAAAGCGACTGTTTAAGAAAACAAAGCCTGCATCGGTTTCATTTAGATTACGAGCTTGTAAAATATAGCCACCGGGCGAGTCCACATCGGCGCCATATTTAGAATCCCCAATGGTACGAATTTCGCTGTTTTCAAATAAGCTGGCATTACTATAACCCCAGATAAAATCGACGTTACCGGCGACTAGGCTGTTATAAAACCAGTTGTAACCCTTCAGTAATAAGGTGTCTTGTTCACTGATAAAGCTCATATTATTCGCGATAAGACGATAGGGACTGTTAAAATAGAGGGTTTCAGCTTGATCGCCAGAGCCCGTACGAGTGTGGGTATTTTTTAGGGTAAAATTTTTCAGCACCAAATTATCCGCTGATTCGACTAAAAAGACCGCGCGACTGCGCCAGTCTGGGTTATAGCTTTCGTAATTATTGTATTGCACTCGGGTGTTGGCGCGGCTTTCACCTTGAATGGTTAAATTGTTCTTGTTGCGTAAATAAAGTAGCTCTTCATAGATGCCATCTTTTAAGGTAATAGTAGCGGGAGTGTCTTTGTCAATCATGCCAACAACGTAATCTATCGCCCCTTGCAGGGTTCTAAAATCAGCTGGGCCGTTATCATCTACCAGAATGTCACGGCCTGTTGGGGCGCTGGTTTTAGTGCTAAATGACCAATTTCCTTCTTTACCTAAGCCAACAAAATCGCTGCCATTAAGTTTTCCTCCTTCAACTACCTTGTCGGTAATAACGACATAGTATTTTTTGGCGTATGCCAGTGCTCGGTTGTGGGGTTTAATTGTCAGCGTATTGCCATTTAAACTAATGGATTGATAATTTACGTTACGGAATTTATCAATGGTAGCATGACCAATACTGTCATTGTCTTTACCCAATACGAGGGTATCCAACAGGCTGTCATCGGCGGCATCATAAATGCGTATTTTACCAATTTCACCTAAGGTCGGCTCATTATCAAACACTAAAGAGAGTGGGCTATCGATATGCTGTTCAACCGAACCTGATGCAGGCAAGGTTTTGTCGATCAGACTACCATAAGTAGCATCTGGTTCGTTAGCGGGGATGGAAATAGCGTTTGCAGTGATATGGGCCTTGTCGGGCACAACAGAACTACTGCCAAATTCACAGCCGCTAATTGAGCCACAGACTAACATTGATAGCATCAGCTTTGATATTTCCATAATTTGTCCTGATTATTTTTCTTCAAAATTAATTGCTTGTATTGATAGCCTTATCGCTTACCCATAACCCTTGTGTGCCGATTAGTCTAGTTTGAGGTTGTGCTTTAAAAAGTCATCCATTGCCACAAGGGTGGGTGACTGCCATGGCTCAAACAACCAAAATGAATGCGGCGCTTGAGGAAAGGTGACTATTTTAGAGGGGATGCCCAATTCTGTTAGCGCAGTAATAGCTTGAGTTCTACCGGCATAAAAGCGCGATTTTTGGCCGTTAATAAACAAGGTTGGCGGCGCATTTTCGTCAATGTAATACACTGGCGATGCTTGCTGCCAACGTTGCGGTACTTGTTGATAGCGCCCGCCAAACCATGCTTGGGCGGCGCTTGGGTGTTTATTAGGATCGTTCTCATGGCGTAATGCTTCAGGCGAGGTAAAGTCACTTAAGCCATCAATATTGATTAAGGCTGCTATAGGTAAACGCGCTCTGTTTGACAAAGCGCAGCTGGGAGTAGAAAGAGTTGATTGATCTGTGTCTAACTGGCCGCCACTATACGCTAATAATGCAGCTAATTGACCACCGGCTGAGCTGCCAGCAAGCACTAATTGCTGCTGATTAATGTTAAATGTTAAGGCATTTTCGATTAGCCAAGTTAGCGCATCATAAAGGTCATCGACCGCCGCAGGATATTGTGCTTGGGGCGATAAGCGATAGCTCGGCACAGCAACTACATAGCCTCGCAGTGCCAGAGACGCGGCTAAATGACTCATCATGCTAGGGTTGCCAGAACGCCAAGCGCCACCATGAATGAGTGTGACTAGCGGCAAAGCGCCTTTTTGAGCCTTTGGCTGGTAAATATCGACGAACAATGTTTGCTTGTGGATAACCTTATAGGGCAGGGCGTGGCTGATATTAACCCGCTGACTGTTATCAGTAGGGATAGCAATATCAGGGTGATGTTTTCTAAGCTTGTGATAGGCTTTTTGTAAGGTATAACTATCATCATGTTGAATGCTTAGTTGCTGAACAGACACGCTTGCCCTGCTAGGATTGGTCACCAAGGCTAAGATGAAAAGCAGCCAAGCCATTATTGGCTTGGCTAGTGTTTTGCTTTGCTGCAACAAGCTATTTTACTGCAGTATCTGATTGCAGTAAGCGTGATATTTCAATGCCCGCGAGGATATAGGGGCCTGTGCCTTTAGGGTCGTTGCTAGAAATCCGTTCGTTCATGTAATATTCATAGCTGCCGTTACGGCCAAATCCTAAGCCTGCAACGTAACATTGGTTAGTCATACTTGTGCTGCCATCTGCATGGCTAAGGGTAAATTCAGCTAGCAAACCTTGATAAGCCTTTAGCGCAATAGGGCGATACTTGTCAGACAGATAGCCTTGGTTAATCGCCTTAGCATAAAAGTAAGTAAACATGGCGGTGGCGCTAGACTCACGGTAATTCGCCATCGCATTGGGTCTATCAAGAATTTGCCACCAAGTCCCCGTGTGTGGATCTTGTACTTTACTTAAGCTGTCGGCGATGTCATTCACCATCGCAATTAACTGCTCACGCTGAACGCTTAACTCATTATCTGGTTCAGCAGGTAATTGGGGTAATACATCGACTATCGCCATGGTTAGCCAGCCCATACCTCGGGCCCAAAAGTGAGCGGATAAGCCGGTGTTTTTTTCTGCCCAGTCTTGCTGTTTTTGCTCATCCCAAGCGTGGTAATACAAACCTGTTACCGGGTCTTTCAGCTGTTGCTGGGTGAGAAGAAATTCATTAATAACCTCTTGTAAGCTATGTTGCTGCTGTTCACCGCTTTCAAATGCGAGGGCGTATTCAGTTAAAAATGGCATGCCCATATATACCCCGTCTAGCCAAAATTGGTGCGGGTATTTTTGTTTGTGCCAGAATGCGCCAGCTGAGGTGCGAGGCTGTTGCTCAAGTTGTTGGCGCAGCAATGTTGCGGCTTGGCGATATTTAGGATCTTGGGTTTGTTGATATAAGCGAATTAAGTTACGACCTGGAGCAATACTATCAATGTTGAAGTTAGTTAATTTATAACGGCGAATATCGCCATCGGCAGTGACAAAACTTGCTGTGACCGTAGGAAGCACTTCGGTATATTCATTATTGCCAGTGGCTTTAGCCAATTCATCGTAAGCGAAAGGTAATAACCCCACGATATCGTATTCAAATTTTGGCAAGCGCTGCCGATTAACATCCCAACCAGCATAATGATAACCAAGGGCTTTGCGAGCAAGCTCGGCATCGGCCAATTTTACGCTCCAGTTTAGTGCACTTTCGGCTGTCAATGGTGCTTGTTGCTGGTCAATGCTCAATTGGGTTTTTAATCTCACTCTTGGGGTTAAAGTGAGCTTTTCAGCTTCTTGGTCAAGATAGCGCACAAAGTCATCTCGGTCATTGATACCACTTTCCACTTGCCAAGCTGCAGCAAAATAGTAGTTGATGCTTTGCTGGCCTGACTGTCCTTTGGGCTTAAGTTTAACCAGGTAGTTATTGGCATCCTCTGTGATGGTCATTAAATCATTCTTACGATAAAATACCGCCATACCTAATTGACTACCATCAAGACTTTGTTGCCCAAAACTGGCTATGTAAGTGTAAGCATCACCGGTAATGTCCTGATTACCTTGGATGAACTCGATGTCAGGGTGTTTAACAATCCCTGCAGTCATATTGGGGAGGTCTTGAGTTAATTTAAGGTTTACTTTTGCTAAGCGGCTACCACCTTGAATTGAAATTTTGGCTTGTAAATCTTGCTTATTAATGCTGTTTTGCCAACCGTTATAATCAATAGCGATAGATGATTGCAGCGCACCATTGGCGGTGATTTTGGCGGTCCAACTATCAACAAATGATACCCGCTCTACAGTTTGCTGTTTGTCGCCTGCAAGTAGCCCAAATCCACCGGCACCCAGTGAATTACCGACTTTTAAAATATCCATACCCCAATCTGCTGCTTGATGATAGCTGTCATAACCATCTAATCCCACTTGCTGCAATACTGGCTCAGAAGTGCGTTTACCAAAAATATCAAACCCATTGCGCCAGTCTAGATAAAATCGATAGGCGACTTTATCGGATTCTAATCCTGGACCTTCGTAACGGATCCAGTTGGAGTGATCGGTGTAATAAGCTGGTGGGGTGACTTCTGTGACATGTTCAAACTGGCCACCAATATATTCTTGATATTGCTGCTTGGGGTTATGGCGAGGCGGCTTGGTATGAGGCACCCATTGACCGCCTTTTTTAACCGATAAATCCGCTTGCGTTAATTTTACTGATGTGAGGTTACTTGAGTCAGTAGCGCTTGAGTCATTACCATCTTGCGACCAGATATCTAACTTAATACTGGCACTTGGGGCAAGATCGACCAATACCAATAAGCCGTCAAGTTGGCCATCGGCATCGTTATCCACGGCTTGGCTGGCGATCAGTTGGTTGTTGTGTTTGACCCACAACGGGATGTTGGTGTCAGTGGCTGTGTTTTGGCTATCTAATCCTAAATCGTAATAACTAATATAAATTGGCTGCTTTTGACGTGTGAATGTCGATGGGTTGGCAATATCCAGACTTGCTAAAGGCTGCGCTATTGTCAGTGGCTCGCTGGGTTTTGCTTGTGTTGTAACTGGCTGAGAGTCAACCGCTTTGCTACAAGCTGTTAGCAGCGAAATGCTCATTATCGTTGACAAAAATAGTGTCGATTGCAGTGAATTATATTTAGTCATTACGCAGTTCCTTGGCATATTAATCGAGTTTGTACGCTTTTTTCACTAATCCGTACGTTAGCTGATAGGCTAATTCATGCGCTTCATTGATTGTGATTTGATGATTCGCAACCAGCTCAGCTAAAAAGCGGCAGTCAACCCGACGGGCAACATCATGGCGAGCGGGGATAGATAAAAACGCTCGGGTATCATCATTAAAGCCAACAGTATTATAAAATCCTGCTGTTTCAGTGGTTTGTTGTCTAAAGCGTAACATACCAGCAGGGCTGTCATGGAACCACCATGCAGGGCCAAGTTTAAGGCTTGGATAATGACCTGCCAATGGCGCTAGCTCACGGCTGTAGGTGGTTTCATCCAAGGTAAACAGAATGATGTTTAAGCGGGGATCATTGCCATATTTGCTCAGCATGGGTTTTAACGCGTTAACGTATTCGGTTGCACTTGGAATATCAGCACCTTTATCACGGCCAAACTTATCAAAAATAGGCTGATTATGATTGCGATGGGCGCCTGGGTGAATTTGCATTACCATGCCATCTTCAATACTCATGCCTGCGAGTTCCGTGATCATTTGGCCACGAAATAGCTCTTGTTGTTCAGGGGTTGATTGACCTGAAAGACACGTTTTAAATAATGCCTCACATTCATTTAAGCTTAAATCGGCAGTCATAGCGCTTGGGTGACCGTGGTCGGTCGCAGTTGCACGGCCTGCCTCGCGAAAGAATGCGCGACGAATACGGATGGCATTTAAATATCCCTGCCATTGGCGAGTATCTTCGCCGGTGATGTTACCGAGTTTGGCGATGTTGTCGATGAAGTCTTCACGGCTGGCATCAACAATATCATCTGGGCGGAAATTGGTAATAACTCTCGCTGCCATTGGTGTGCCCGCTAGGGCAATATGATGGGCTAAATCATCCAGTGCGCCCTCAGTGGTGGCAATCAGTTCAATGTTAAAGCGATCCATTAAGGCGCGAGGTTTATATTCTGGGGCGGACAAAGCGGTAGTAATGGTGTGGTAATAATGGCTGGCATTGTCGCTGCATAAGGTTTCTGTGAGACCAAAAACTTGGCTGAACACAGAGTTAAGCCAATAGCCACTAGGCGTACCAGCAAATAAATAAAAATGCTCTGCAAAAATTTGCCACACTTTTTCTGGGTCACAACTGCGCGAAGCGTCAAGGTCGCCTTGTAAGCCATGTTGAGGAATACCCAGCTCGGTTAAATCTATGCCTTGGCTGTATAGCATACGAAACACGTAGTGATCCGGTTTGATAAGCAAGTCTGTGGCATTGCCAAAGTTATTATTGAGATTGAACCAGCTTGGATCAGTATGCCCATGGGGGCTGATGATGGGTAAATCTTTTATTTTTTCATACAGCTTAGTCGCAATCTCGATAACGTGCGGATCGCTAGAGAAAAGCCTATTTGGATGTAAGGTTAATGGCTGATTTGGCGTGTTCATTAATAGTTCCTTCAACAATAATAATATGGCTGTGCTATTAGCTTAAAGTGCGATTTAATAGCGATTTAGCGCTGATCTGCTTACCATTGATGCTGACATCGTTAATGGATAGAACATTGATATTTTCGACAATCGACGGTTCAGCAACTTGATTGAAATGACAATGGTTGAGAGACATTGCCCCAATGGGAGCGCGCTCAAAACCGCGCAGATAAAGCGCTTTGCTAAGCACTTTGTTACACACAAGATTTTCAATGTGAATATCACGTACTACCGGATCGAACTTACCAATATCGCCTTCTTCATAATAAAAATTAATTACGATGGCGTTTTTAACTGTGCCGACTTTGATATTGCGAATGCGGATATGTTCTATCAGCCCGCCACGAATTGAGTTGGTTTTGATACGGATAGCTCGTTCAAGATCTGGGCTATCCATGGTGCAGTTTTCAACAAATACATTATTTACCCCGCCAGATATTTCACTGCCCATAACAACACCTCCATGGCCGGCGTGCATGTAGTTATTGGCAATCACGATATTTTGACTGGGAATATTAATGCGTCTACCGTCAGCATTACGGCCAGACTTGATGGCAATACAGTCATCGCCGGTATCAAAGATGCAGTTTTCAATTAATACATGATCGCAGCTTTCAGGGTTGCAACCATCAGAGTTGGGGCCGTGACTTAAAAAAGACACCTCAGTAATGGTAACGTTGTTGCACAAAACAGGATTTACTAACCAAAATGGCGAATTTTTAATGGTAATCCCCTGGATCAGCACTTGCTGGCATTCATAAGGTTGGATAAAGGGTGGACGTAAATAAGCGCCATCGCCGTAGTGACGTTCGGCAACCGGTACGGCGTTTTCTGCATCAAGCATCAATTTTTTACGGGCAGTTTTTTGGTCTTGTCCAGCAATCAATTGCCAATGCTTTTCTCTGTGGGGACCTTTCCAAGGCCACCAAACTTCATCACTGGCATTGCCTTGTAAAGTTCCTTTACCTGTGATGGCGATATTACTTTGACGGTAAGCGTAAATCAGTGGCGAATAGCCCATCATTTCCATACCTTCCCAACGGGTTAAAACTGTCGGTAAGTAATCATTTGGATCTGTGCTAAAGCTCAAGGTGGCGTGTTGATGTAAATGCAGCTCAACATTGGAGAGTAAATGAATAGCACCGGTTTTAAAGCTGCCTTGTGGTACTAATACGCGCCCACCGCCAGCTTTATTGCAGGCTTTGATTGCATCATTAATGGCGCTGGTACAAAGTGTTTTATCATCATTAACTGCGCCAAAATCAGTAATATTAAATAGGTTATCAGCAAATTGTGGCACGACGATACTTTGGCGAATTTGTGCTGCTTGCTGCCAGTCGTTCGCTGCTGACGCTGGTGGGGTAACAGTTTGCTTAGCCATTAAGCCACTTGCTAATGCTAGCGGAGTCTTTGCGGCAGTCAGTAATGTGCAAGCGCTAAGCGCTTTAAGCATGGTTCTTCTATTGTTATTCATATTTCCTCTAACCTATTTACGTCGTTTTGCTTAGCGGATGTTAATCAATATTATTTAAACTTGGTCACACATTAACAAACATTGCCACCGGTGGCAATAGGCTTTGATTCACAATATTTAAAACGTAATGACAGTGTCAATAAAGTGAATATGGCGATGCTTTTTAAGGACTAACATGCTCAGTTACCTTGGTAAAAGTTAATAACCACTGGCGTATAGCCTCAGTATTTTGGTTATTGTCAGGCACTGTTAAGCTGCGATGGGTTGTAGCATAGTTTGGGTAACCACCAACCTCATTTTGGCTGTCGATAATGTTGCCGCCGCGCTGTTTAACCGAGTTAATGATGCGTTGATCAATGGGGTCTCTATCCCATGGACGTGCACCCACCTGAGCCAGAATGCGATCTTCCAGTGTCTTAACAGATATAGCGACTAACCCATTGGGCCATAGTGGGGGCGCACTTAACTGATTCATTGCCCCATGTGCTTGTGGCATGGGCTCTCCGTCCAAGTTGATTACTTGATTATCTTGCATAAACACATTGCCTTGATAAGCCACTAAGGGCAGGTCGGAATAACTACTATTGCCATAAATAAGCTTATTACCGATCACTGTCACTTTAGGGTTATCAGGTTCAAAATCGCTATGTGCGAATTCATCATTAACAAATCCCAGCTGAACGGCTGCATTGCCCAAGTTATACATTAGATTGTTTACCACCACGCCGCTGCTACTGCCTTTAAAGTAAGGGTTGCGCCTGTCGTTATGGGCAAATAAGTTGCCGATGATGGCAATATTTTTAATAAAATCATGAATGAGTAACCCTTTTGAATGCTTACCTTTTTTATGGGTTGCATTATCAAGGGCTTGAGCAATAATCGAATTGCTAAAGGTGATTTTTTTAGCGGTAAACTCATGGCCTTTGTCTCTTGGGCCGGAGGCTGACATGTTCTCATCGACCGCCCACGTAGCAGAGCAGTGGTCAATGTGGATGTTATAGGCTGAGCGTCCCGATGCTCCTATAGCATCAGGAGCCCAACCAGAGCGCGTAGCTTCATTATTATCACCGGGCCTGACAGCAAGATGACGGATACGAATATCATGGCTGATAATTTTGATGCCACCGCGAATTAAGGTGATGCCTGGATGTGGCGCGGTTTCACCGGCAATGGTTAAGTAAGGCGTATCAATAGTGAGTGTCTGCTTTTGTAGGTCGATAACGCCGCCTACCTCAAATACCACTAGCCGTTTACCTGCTTGGCTAATCGCCCATCTTAGGGAGCCTTCGCCTTGGTTGTTAGTGTTGGTGACTTTAATGATACTGCCGTACTCCCCTCCATGGGTGTCCATGCCAAAACCAGTAACATGTTCAAGTGATGGTAATGCTTGGCTGTGAGTTGAAGTGGCGAAAAAATTTATTGCAAGAAAGCTGGTGATTAGAACAAAACGGGTAAATATCATCATAGAGCTGGAGACCTTGTATGTGATCTGAATACAAATATATGATATTGAATTTAGCTGATTGTTAACTGTAATTTCCGCACTTAGTGCGTGTTGTAAATGGCATAAGGATTTATCCTTATGCCATTTACAATTGAAGTGCTTTAGAAAGAGCCTCGAAGACCCAAAAGATATTGGCGACCCGTTGTTAAGTTTTCGTAAGGACGAGGGGTATAAATATCATTCCATTGATCTTGAGATTCATTAGTAAGGTTAATGGCCTCAAAAGATAAGCTCATGTTCTCCATTAGGTTATAGCGTGCCGAGAAGTTAAGTTTTTTCTTATCTTCATAACCACGGACAAAGGTTGATTCATCCGCATATTCGCTAAGATATTGTTTATTATAACCTTCACGAAAATTATATGAGAATCGTGCAGACCAATCATCGACTTCATAATATACCGTTATGTTGTAAGTATTTTTAGAGGTTTCCTCTTCAACCAACTCTAGCTGAGTACCATAAAAAGGATCTTCAATATCACGGGTGTAGTCGATATAGGTATAGTTCGCTTGCAGGCCTAAGTTATCAAATGGCGAAGGTAGGAAGCTAAATGGTTGCTGGTAAATAAATTCAGCGCCCCACATATCTTCAGGTTTAGTATTGGTGAGTTGGGTGACTTGCCAAGTGATTGTAGACGGATCCATATCACCAATATCGATACCTAAAGCATCTAATTGGGCTGACGTTAATACTTCGTCACTACTTTCTTTCGTTAAACCTGAGATGTCTTTAAAGAATACCGTACCTGCTAACAATGACTCTTCAGCAAAGTACCACTCAACACCAATGTCGAACTGCTCAGACTTATAAGGTTCTAATGTTGGGCCTGCACCGAGTTTGATTTCTGCACTAGGATCTTGCTCATCTGGGACATTGACACTAATAGCTGAACTTAAGTCAGATAATTTCGCACGGGTAATCGCTTCTGCATAACTGAAACGTAATATAACGTTATCGGTTATATCGTAGGCCAAGTTTAATGAAGGTAAGATATCATCTCCTTCACTGACAGAAGTACGCCATCTGTAACCACCTGGGTAGTTAGCACCTTCGCCACGTCCAGCTGTTGAGCCATCTTTATAAATGTCATCTAAGTTAACAATTTTACTGGTGTTTTCATTGTCGATATACCGTAGGCCAATGTTACCACGTAATTCTCTATCGAATATGTCATATCTGAAGTCAAGTTGAGCATAGAGAGCAAATACATCTTCTTTAATCGCATAACCACGTTTGTAGGCTTCTTTGGCTTCAAAAAAATCGTAGCTTGAAAACGTGTTCATCATGGTGCCGTAGTCAGGGGTTAGCCAAGTGCTACCGTGAAGGGTTGAACTGGATGGAACAGATAAAGTATTACCAAAGTGAGCACCTAAATCTGCTAATGTGGTGCCATAGATATCACCAGCGATGATATCTGCAGCTAAATCGACGACTTGAACTTCTGCTTTAGCACCACTGGTTTTATTGGTTTCTTTATCAAGGTTTTTCCAATCGTTACGATAATCGTGTTGTTCAGTTTCAAATACCCGCTTATTGGCGCCCACTTTTAAAGTCAACTCATCATTGATGTCATAAGCAAAATCAATTTTGAAGCTAGTATTATCACTTTCAATAGTTTGCGCCCGATTACGAACTAACCCCACAGAATAATTGCTTGAATCTATCATCATGTCTTCAAGTTGCTCTTTGGTATAAGTTCCACCAGGCGCTGCACCTGGAGCAAAAGCAAAAGAAGGGATACCCGTGGTCATGCTGCCTTGATTAAGCGTCACGCCCCCAGTGTTGTTGATTAAATCTAACGGGTTGATCGAATCATCATAACTGTAAGCTACAGTTGAACCTGTGCTGTCTAGTGCAAATGTACGTGAGTGAGGCACTTCTAAATCAGACTGTCCTTTACCTAGCATAAAGGTTAAACGCATGCTGTCATTAATTTGCCAGTCACCACCGAAAGTAATTTGGTCAAAATTTGATTCTGATATATCTTGACGGGTTTCAGACCGAATAATAGCATCAGAAAATGAGCCTGCAACGATGGTATTGTTGTCGTCTATATAAAGATTTTCTGGGACAATATTTTTTTGATCTCGGAGTAATACGGAATATTCATATTCATCCATAGTGGTGTTGAGATCTGCATGCAAGATATCGAGTTGCATTTCAAAGTTGTCTGTGGGAGCAAATTGTAATGCTGCGGTAACACCTAAGCGTTCTTGTTCTTTCGAGAAAATTGAGTAACGTGGAATACGTGGCAGATATAAACCATTCATGTTTTCATTGGTGTAGTTACCATTTTCCATCATCACGGTTTTAGGTTTCGCGGTGAGGTAGTTGTTCCCGCCTTCGCTAATTGATGCGCCATCCTCTACATATAATGGATTGTTCACTGTCCAACGAACGGTTGTTGCACCTTCACTTTGTACTTTATTTTTGGAGTAAGCCACTGACACCAAGCCACCAAAGGTGTCATTCCAGTTTTTACTGGCCATAAAGCTGACTCTTGGTGAGACTTCTTCCGCGGCATCGTTGTAACTGGCGTTAACGTTATAAGCAAATTGAGTATCGTCATACTGGAAAGGGCGGGCGGTTTGCAAGTTCACATTACCTGAAATACCGCCATCTTCTAATTCTGCAGAAGAGGTTTTATATACATCAATTTGGGTAAATAATTCAGAGGCAAACACGTTGAAGTCAAATGCGCGTGATTTATTTGAACCGCCTGCTGCATCGGTCGCAGCACCGGCAGAAGCTGATTCCATACCGTTAATAGTGGTTTTTACATAGCGAGAACCTAAACCTCGAACCGTGATTTGGCGGCCTTCACCAGCATCTTCTTCAATAGCTATACCAGGAATACGAGAAAGCGAGTCTGCCACATTCAAGTCGGGGAATTTACCAATATCTTCTGCGATGATGGTTTCTTTGCTACCTACAGCTGCACGTTTTGATAATAATGCAGCGTTAATACTGCTTCTATAGCCACTTACTTTAATTACTTCAATTTCTGCTTCATCTGCAGTAATTTCTTTTGTAGTTGTGGTGATTTTTGATTCAACTTCAGCAGTCTCTTGTGGTTCAGCTGCATATACCGCCGGTAAGGCGCCAGCTAACAACATGCATGAGAGCAAGCTGTTGAGTTTGAATCTATGTCGTTGCTTCATAATATTTCCCCAATAATTATTATATGTAGGTCTTTCGAGCCGATACATGTAATGTCATCACGTATTAATATATTTGTGATGACCTATCATTGCTACCGGTGGCAAATATAGTTTGAATTCCCCAATTCGTATTTAAAAATAACAGCCTAGCATCTAAAGTGTCAAATAAATGTTAACGGCTTGTTTGTTTTTATTTCGACCATTGCCACCGGTGGCACCAATGAAATTAGTCGTTGTTGAATCAATTGTCAAATAATTGTTTAAACTTTGTACTTGTTTTTAGGTCGTCATTGTTCGTTAGGAGTTTGTCGGGATTGTGGTTGTTTTAACTAAAATCATTCAATTTTTAAACGTATGGAAAATAAACAATTGCCACCGGTGGCAGATTGGGGCTAATATAATTAAACATCTTGACGAATTTTGTGTATTGGTTTTTATCACCACTTAATGTGCTGCATTACTAAATATTTAAAGATGAATATTTATCTGTTGGGTTACTACATTATGTAGGGATGCCAATGTTGGATTTAGATCGTTGTATCTGGCTAGCTATAACAATTAAGATTTCGCCATCTCGATTAATGAAAGAGTATTGTTGTTAATCGAGTTGCTTCAGGGGCTTTGGAGCAGGTGGCTTGGTTACTTTTTAAGTAGCTCTGTTGGGAAATAATACAATCGGTGATGATTAGATTGGTCAATCAATCAATTGGCAATTGGGATAAGTATAGCTAATAATTTTTCCTTTGATGGAAATAGAAGAATTAGCCGCTGGCGATAGGCGCGAAATTTGACTAGAGAAGCACCACTTAAAGGACTGTAACGCCAAGCCGGTAGATGTTTTTTGTACGACCTTGCGCAGTAGGAGGCACTATGGAATATGTAAAAAATTTATTGCGAGGTATGTTGCTTTTGAGTTCGATGACAGTATTTGCTAATGAGCAGCCAATGCATGTTTACATGGTAGGTGATTCAACCATGTCGATAAAAGAGATGAAAGATTACCCAGAAACTGGCTGGGGAATGCCGTTTAGCACTTTTTTTGATGGCACCATCGTGGTGGATAATCGGGCTAAAAATGGTAGAAGTACTCGTACCTTTATTAGTGAGCTGCGCTGGCAAGGCGTAATTGAGCAACTTAAAATCAATGATATTGTCATTATTCAATTTGGGCATAACGACCAATCAAAACACAAACTAGATAGATATACGCCACCTGATGAATTTGTCACTAACCTGACCCAGTTTATCAACGATGTTCGAGAACGCCGGGGTATTCCGCTGTTGATGACACCTATTACTCGGCGCTATTTTGATGAGCAAGGAAAAATAAAAGATACTCATCCTATTTATGCCGATTTAGTCAGAAGAGTAGCAAAAGAGACATTAGTTGATTTTATTGATATGGAGCGAGTAACCCAAGAGTATTTTCAATCTTTAGAAGATGCAGGTTCAGCGATGCGATTTATGCATCTAGCTGCTAATGTTCATCCTAATTACCCTAATGGTGTCACTGACAATACCCATTTAAATGAATTAGGTGCACGAGAGGTTGCGCAATTAGTGTTAGCCCAGCTTCGTGTAATTGACCATCCATTGGTGACACACCTAAGAAAGCCAGATCCCAAACATCTAAACTTGTCCGCCCCCAATGGAAATAGATAATCCTGCACAAATTGGCATTACGATAAATTAGATATAGACTTTCTTGCTAAATACACCCGAGTAAGTGGTTTTTTGTTAATTAACCATTATGGTAGACTCCCTGTGCATAATATTTATATTAATCATTTATATAAATTAATAGCGAATCAATCAGTCTTACTGAACCCTAATCAGAGACACTAAACTGCCAGAACACCGCGAAGCAACTGCTGAAGCCTATGCTCAGTCGGAGTTAAATTCGAGACTAATTCTTTAACATACATTTTCGACCAAACGTTTCTCATAGACAGGGTGCTTAGCTGTAACTATATGTTTTAGTTATAAAAAACTTATTTATGTTCTGATAATTGTCACCAAACAATCTACCATGACCAATAAATAAAGCCGATGACGATTAACTCCTTAAAAACAGTATATGCAATTCTTCGATGCAGACATCCTTCAAAAAAACGGCTAGGCGCACGAGTTTTATACAGCTAAGTCGCTCTGTTCTGTCAGAACAACTTGTCCAGTTGGATATTGCCCAATTTGCTTACCAGCAATGCGCTCAGCTACCTTGCTTTGATTCTTGCTCCAAGACGGCAGTTCTTTTCATGGGGGGTCTTGTTTTGTAAAAAAGTGTACTTGATGTTACTGAACACTGAGAACGGTAAGCATGACATTTTAACTTGCCATTACTTAACTGATAAGGCTCTTGATGGCTTGAACAGCCTAGAAAAATGAATCCGTTTGGCCAACGAAATGCTTAAAGATAGCGGATGTAAGATTGTTCATCATGAAACAAATCAACAAATTCGTCAAAATTTGTAGGGTAATCAACGACTGCATTTAATAAAAACGATTAAATTTTCATAACTACATATTGACACTTGTGGTGTTATATGGACAGTCCTTATTGCCATTCACGAAAAAATTTCAGCATCAGCCGTCTGTTCACCTAAGAACTAAAAACTATCTAATTATTTTTTGACCATTTTTCAATGCAAACAGTTCGTGTTGAATTAAATCGTAAAACGATAATTAAGATGGTACGTCCCAAGCTAGTGTTAAACTCCAATTTGTCTGGTTAACAAAGAAGTGTGCGTTTATATTAAAGTTTGATAATTCTTAATAGTGTTTGATCATTTATAATATAGTTTGATATTTTTTGGCGATTTTGGTGAGGAAGCCGGTTAAGGACTAACACATTTCTGCCCCTTTTTCAGTTAGAATTGAAACTTATTAATTAGGCTGTTAATACTGGTTTAAGATATCAGAGCTAATGTGACGTTACAGAATGTAGGCATGCATTATAGCTCGCTGATTTCCTAAATGTGCATTACGGCTCACCATTGAATATATCTGTGGAAATGTTTTTATTAATGCAATTCTATGATTTAGGAGATTCAATATTATTACCAAAATTGACTTTTCTGACTCAATTTTCGCTGCAAATAATCAAGGAATACTCTAAGCTTTGCTGGAATAAATGCTCGTTGGGGGTAGACAGCGTATATGCCGTGCTCCGGTAGGCGATATTGTTCCAAAATAGTCACCAGAGAGCCGCTAGTCAGCTCTGGTTCAACAAGAAACAGAGGCATCTGGCAGATACCAACGTCATCGAGTATAAGTTGCTTAAGAACCTCGCTGTTATTCACATGGATATTGCCTTCAGGTTTGATACGTTCAGGGCCATTAGGCCCCTCAAATGTCCACTCAACGCCAGCTCTGAAATATGAATAAAATAAACAATTATGTTGCTTTAAAGCATTAAGTGTTTGGGGTTTATCGTACTTCTCAAAGTATCTCGGGGATGCGCAGAGCACACTGCGACACGGTGACAACTTACGTGCAACTAAGTTTGAATCAGACAAGGCACCGATCCTTATTACCATATCTAACCGCTCTTCAACTAGATCTACGATTCTGTCATCCATCGACACAGTTAGCTTTATATCAGGAAAAAGACGTAAGAATTCACTTAGCAAAGGTGCGATATGAAGCTGGCCAAAAACCATTGGGATACTCACTTTTAGGTGCCCTTTGGGGATGCCCTGAAGGCTACTAATAGCGTCCTCACCTTCATTAACCAATGACTTAGCTTTGTGGATGTAGCTGTAATATTGCTCTCCCGCCTCAGTCAAGCTTAGTTTTCGAGTCGTCCGCTGAATAAGCTTTACACCCAGATGAGTCTCCAGCGCGCTAATTTGTTTGCTTACAGCTGATTTGGTTATATCGAGCTTGCGGCTCGCTTCCGAAAAGCTGCCCTGTTCGACAACGGCAGTGAATATAGGAATGGTTGAAAATGTATCCATCTTTTACTGTTTACCTGAAGGAAACAAAGTATTCAAAATATAATAGATTATCAACCTAAAGGAAACCCTATATATTGTATTCCAACAGAAAGTCGTTGGAATATTGTATGAAAGCTCAACCAGTTAATTTGTCTTTGGCCCTTGCGGGGGGGATAACGCTCGCCAGTATGATAGCACTCAATAGCAAAATGGCATTCTTTAGCTCTCCCTTGCTTGCATCCTGGGTTGCACACGGGGTTGGTGCTGTTGTTTCCCTTATTGTGTTAATGGTAGTCAGTGCCTTTGTTGGGGAAAAAATATCTTTATTACCCAAATATGGAACCCCCATTTGGGCCTATTTGGGTGGGATACCAGGCGCTTTCACTGTGATTTTGGCTGCTATTACGGTTAACAGTTCACTGGGTTTGTCTGGCTCAATCGCATTAATCATGGCTGGACAAGTACTGTTTGGACTTGTCAGCGATACTCTGGGCCTGTTCGGTTTAACCAAACGCTCAATGAGTATTCATGATGGTATAGCCTTATTGCTGATGGTAACAGGTTGCTTAATAACATTGTTCGGGAGGGGATGATAATGACGATGGTAATTCTACTTGCCCTATTGAATGGTTGTTGTATCAGTTTTTGCCGAATTCTTAATGGAAGACTTAGTCAGGATAGCAGTGCATTTAATGCATCACTTTGGAATCATGTTGTAGGGTTTATTTTTCTTAGTTTTATCGTATATTTTACATCTTCTGTTCCGGTTAAAACCATCATGGACGCTCCTGTGACTGCCTGGCTCGGTGGTGTTATAGGCGCTTTGTTTGTCGTCCTTAACAGTTATGTGCTGTCAAAACTCGGGGCAACACTGACTGCATTACTCGTTATTGGAGGTCAGTTGCTGACAGGGGTTGTTTGGGATGCTATCAGCAATGGTGCAGAACTCACTCAATTATTTGGCATTTTGTGTATCCTGACAGGTGTATTGGTCACAAAGCGCGGACAAGAGCAAGTAGCAAAAGACGTAGAAGTGTCGGGATAAACTAATTGTCAGGAATATGTAATAAAAAGGGATGTTGCCATAAGTGGTTTGACTACAATGACATATGATTCTCAGAATTAACGGTGACACCCATTGTTAGATTTTGAGTGTATGTAGTCTTTTAAGTCAACAGGTTACGCCAACGCCATGGTAAGCTTGTATTACTGAGTTTCAGCCCAGCTCATTTTTGTCCAGGTACTGCTTAGAGTGACCACTCTAAGCAGTTATTGCCACATTATGATTTAGAACAATTACTCATTCGAACTTTGTGTTTCTGTGTTTGCCTTATATTTACTAATGTGGAAAGCAAAAGATAAGGCCCTAGTAACTTGGGTAGCTTGCCTTAATGCACGTGAAAAAGCCGTTGGATGAATATGGTGTCTGCACACATAGTTGTCACTTGGGTGCATACAACGGCGGCTAGCAGGAAAGATATATTGCCAATGAAACTTAGAGGCGTTACTGCGGTATTTTCTGATGAGAGAGATGGGCAATGAAGCAAGTCCAAAGCCATCTGACAAATCCGCCTCGTGGAGCTTTTTTACCTGTTTCATTTGTGACTTTAGAACATCAATCAATCCGTTAGGTAGCATACAAACTCGATCTTTCTGCCCTTTACCTCGGTACACAAAGATAGATTTAGTGGTTAGATCAATATCTTTTACCCTAAGTTTTAAGGCTTCCTTTAATCTTAGCCCTGAGCCAAATAGGATGGCACCAATTAAATAGTGGTAGCCTGACAAATTGCTGATGATCAGTTTTGCTTCTTCGTTAGACAATACCTGCGGTATTCGTTTAGGGGCTTTTGCATAGGGAAATTGTAACTCATTGGGCTCAATTTTTAACACATGGCGACAAGCAAATACAATGGCACATAGGGCCTGTTTCTGGGTGCTCGCCGACACTTCGCACTCCACTGCTAAAAAACAGAGAAATTGTTCAATCAAAGCGGGGGTTATATCAGCGCCATGACGAATATTGCAATGTCGAATGAAATAGCGGTTCCAATAGAGGTAGGATTTTTCTGTTTGATAGCTGTAATGGCGTACCCTGATCTCTGTCCGTATAGCCTCCAAAAATGTTAATTGCCCCATAACCGTTACCTTACCAATACACTGTATTTATATAAGGGCTATCCACTTAGCACAACCAACCACTATATATTGTGGTTATCGATCTTTAATTGATTGGTACGTTATCGGCTTAGAACGCACTGCTTGTTCAAGCAGCCTGTAGAATAATAATCCCCGAGAATCTGACTTTCTTCTGTTGAAGCGAAATGTAAACTCATCTAAATAATAATCAAGTTGCTTAGCCTTTACCGCGCCTTGATATGTACCTAAAAGCCATCTTTTACATAATGATGAGACTCGATGTACCCCAGCCATTGTTTCATGTGCAGGTACAGATGAGCCTAAATGCACTATTCGGTTACGAATATTATCGTGCCACCCATTTTTATGATATTGAGGTTCATACCAATCATCAAACCGTTTTTTATCAACAGTAGATCTTAAATTTTGTAGCACGAAAGTCACAGAACGCCCGAACACAATTAAATTGCGTAACCCAGAAAACCTTCTTGCTCTGTCTACAGATATCAAATCTTCATACCCATGTTTTGCGGTTGTAAGAGTATCTTCTGTTCTTTGTAAAAACTTGTTCTATTGTTGCCATATTACTCCATGAACTTATAACGCTTCGCATAAACAGCGGTGAATTAAAAGTATGGGTGACATAGTTAATTTCGCAGAACAATTTATAAGCTACCTGTACTAACAAACACTCTTCCAATTGAGACGAGGCAGCCAAAAGTAAAATTGACTACAACTTCTCACTCATATTTCCATTGTAATGCCCTGTTTGGGCATACCTCTTTCAAGTGTTCTATTTTTCTGTTTTCCGTGAGATCCTGAATGCATTTACTACAATTGCCTTTCTTGTCGCACTCAACTTGATCAAGCCACACAAGAACTCTTCTTCCGTCGGAATTAGTGGTTCGAAATGAAGAATCAGCGAAAATCACTTGCATAGAATAGAGTGTAAATGCCCCCAAAAGACCTGCTATGGTAGCAATCAAAATAATTTTGGAGTTATTCATATTTCCACTCCACTGCATCTACAGGGCATACTTCTTTAATTACTTCAAGCCGCGCCCCGCTACCAGCTATTCCTTCACAAACTGCACAATTCACACAATAATCTTGATTTATCCAAACTCGTACTCGCCTACCATTTTCGTCAATTGTTACATCGCCACCTTCACGGGTGGTTATATAATAAGTAACAACTCCAGAAACTATGGAAGCAACAACCGTTACAATTATATCGATCCAAGCTTTTGCGTCTTTACTATACGTAAGGGTTAAAGGTAGTGTTGATATGGCAGCAATCGTAGCAGTTTGCTTAATAAACTTTCGTCTGCTTTTAAACAGATATTCTTCATGTGTAATTAATTCCATTTGTGTGTTCATTTAATTTCCTTTTAATTTAACCGTCAAAAAATTATATTCTGATTCTGTCAAAGGTAACTTTGACTGGTTAATATAGTCCAAAGCCATATTCCCATTTTTATCTGCAATAGAGATATCAGCACCATTTTTTAATAACAAATCTATATATGCTAAGTGTCGAAATTTTACCGCATACATTAATGGAGTTACTCCGGAAAAACCTTTTTGATTAATATTTTCACAATTTCTTAGTATTCGAAGTATATTTTCTTCAGACACATCTTTATTTAATGCAAGTGCATGAAGTGCACTAAAAAGACGCTCAGCAGAGCATAATTCTTTTATAACATTTTCGGAAATTGATGCAATTAATTCATCAGAGGCTCCATTCTTTATCATTAACTCAAGAATATTAAGTTTCTTGCCATTCTCTTCAATGGTTGATATTTGTGAAAGGAAGTTTTTATTTTTTTCTAAATGAGAGTTGAGTGACATTGTAGATATGAATTGGTCGTAGTCTGAGTTAAATCCTATGTTGATATTAGTAAGGTAGTCTAATATTTTGTTCCTGTCTTCTATGCTTTTGTTGTGAGAAGCCGCTTTCATAATATTGTTATTGGGATTCTCATCAAACCCCAAAGGAATCTCGACCCCAATTTGAATTAAATAAATAAAAAAATCAAAGCTAGAATATTGTGCTGCCTGAACTATAGGTAGAATTCCTTTTTCATTCTTTTGATTCAAATTTATCCCGGCGTCGATAAATGACCCAATCAGTGAGAATTCGTTTTTTGCTATCGCGTATTCAGAAAAGAGCAAGCCATTTTCTAACTTTAGGTTATAAATTAATTCAAAGGATACTATTTTCTTGAATTCATGCCATTGCGTTAAATTGATTTTTTCAGGTACAAAGCCCTTATCTTCTAAATCGCTGTATATAAATTGAGGAAAACTAAATATTGAAGTGTCTAAAGAGTTTTGCTTTGAATCGGGAACCTCTATTTTTGGTTCTACTTTCATGTTTTTGTGCGGTGTTATTTCCTCTGATCTCGGTGATTCATTCTTGCTAATATTGGGGGATATGCTTGACATAAAGTAACCACATAGAAAAGAAGTTATTACTGCTAACGTCAAGAATACAAAATATTTCATGATTGCATATTATCCTTAATCTTATTTGCTTTTCCATGCTATTTAACTGAAATTTTATTATTAAACAATTAACAATATCAACCATTTTTATGATAATTTACATAACTGCTTTTAAGTTTAATTGCGATAACCTTCTGCACTATTCAAATGTATAAATTGAATGGGAATTATCAACAAACTGAGCGCTAGATGGAAAGTGGTGAGCAAGGTGGCAAATCCAACACAGCACTAGTGGCTTGATTGATATCAAGCTGGCAATCAGGTTCTTTTTTAGTGTTAGTTCTAGTTTTGAAATTAAGCCTTAAGCACACAACCAGCGTTGGCAGTTTGATGCACCTTGTCGTCGCTTTCGCTCTAGATGTTGGCAATATTCCGTTAATGCAGGTAAAGACCCTACTGCACCTTTGAATAATAAACTAAACTCAGTAGTGATTTTTAGCCAGTTTTTAGCTGAAATATTGAGTCTATTGAGAATATCTTGGCTAGTTGAGCTAATTGCACCGCGTTTATCTTCTCGAATAATTCGCCCGGAATCTTCCACCAGCACAATATAGTCTTTAACGCTGAACATCAGTCCAATTAGGGTGTTTTAATAACCTATATCGTTAGATGTTCATATTTTTATCTTGCATGCAATTGGTGTGATTCAACTTTGAACTTGAGGACGCTGAAGAAAATAGCGTGAGCATGACATGGATGTCAGGCTAGCTTTCGCGGGGAAGGGACGCCCCATCGGAAGCGTTAGCATTTTCATTCTTTACCATAAAAAGGTGGCCGAGGCAGAATTCAAACGAAGCCAAAAGCTGGATCAATTTCCGTCGCGACTTTTTCGCTGTTTGAAAATGTTGCCGGAACGGCAGGGGTGATCCAAGAGGGGATTGCTGTTGATCCCCTCTTGGCCAGTGCAGGGTGGAACCTTGCGATCTCAATTCAAACGAAGTTTGAAATAGTCTGGTGTGGGCGAAGCGCCACGACCTTAGTGGCCGTAGGCCATTTCAAATAAAAATATACTACGGTTATTTACCGTCTTGTGCTCGACGCTTTTTAAAGTCTGAATCTTCAAGCCATTTTGGCCAGTCGTTGTTGTTGGCTAGCTTTTCAATAATATCGCTGATTAAGGCTAAGTCTTGCTCTACCCCGCCTAAATCCCAGCTTGCATCGTAGTCATCGGCAGCTTGGTGGTACTTATGGGCGATGTAGTCTGGGTCGGTGTCACCTAAGCTCATAAACATTAAGCCGGGTACGCCTTGTTGGGCTAAGGCAAAATGGTCTGAACGGAACATTAAACCATTTTGTGGACGAGGATCGGCTTTTACCGTACGACCTTGAGCTTTAGTAGCATCATCTAAATAGTTTTCAAGCTCTGACACGCCTTGGCCGTAACGCAAGATGTAATCCACGCCTTTGCCTACGTTCATGCCATCTATGTTTAAAAATGACACCAATTGCTTGGTCGGTACTGGTGGATGGGCGGCAAAGTATTGCGCGCCAATAAGGCCCGTTTCTTCAGCGGTAAAGGTTGCAAACAAAATAGAGCGTTTTGGTGCTTTGTTTTGCTGTTTAAAATGACGAGCAAGTTGTAATACCCCCGCAACACCGGAGGCATTGTCAACGGCACCGTTATAAATACGGGTCTTGCCATCTTGAACAGTTTTACCTAAATGATCCCAGTGGGCATGCATGACCACCCATTCATCGGCTTGAGTGGTACCAGGTAATAACCCGGCGACATTATATGAGGTGGCTAATTCTATGGTATTTTTCACCGCTAGATTAGCTTTAAGCTTTAAAGGAATAGACTTAAAGCCAGCCTTAGCCGCAGTTAATTTTACCTTGTCATAATCTAGCCCAGCTGCCTGAAACACCTTTTGTGCAGTTTGATGTTGAATCCACCCCATAACACCAATGTGTGATTGGTTTTTATGTTCATCAACTAAGGTGTACTTAGTATTGGTGTTGCTGTTTTCTACGACGTTCCAGCCATAAGCTGCTGGTGCGGTTTCATGCACAATAAACACCGCTTTAGCGCCCTGCCTTGCTGCTTCTTCGTACTTGTAAGTCCAACGCCCATAATAAGTCATGGCATTGCCTTTAAAGATGGCTGGGTCTTGGGTGGCAAATCCTGGGTCATTGACCAGCATGATCACTGTTTTGCCTTTTACATCGACATTGGCGTAGTCATTCCACTGATATTCTGGCGCATTAATACCATAGCCAACAAACACTACATCGCTGTTATCTAAACTGACTTGAGGTAACACTTGCTCTGTACGTGCGGTGAAATCAGTGCCGTTATTAAACACTATATCACCCATAGTCAGCTGCATTGTTTGATCGGCAGTAATTTTAGCCATCGGCACAGCTTGGCGATAACTGTCACCAAAACCAGGGGCAAGTCCCATCGCTTTGTATGCACTTTCTAAATACTCAACTGTCAGCTTTTCACCATGAGATAACGGTCCACGCCCTTCAAACTCATCGCTCGCGAGGGTTTGTACATCTTGACGGTAGGTTTTTTGATCAAATTGAAATGGCGTAGCATTTACGCTTGGTAGCAAAAACACACCAAACACGGCCAACAAACGAAAAGTATTCACAGACTACATCCTTTGTTAATAATTAGAAAAATCATTGTAACAGCAAGCTTACAAAGGGAAAGCAGCAAAATGTAACGGGATAATAAGCAAACGCTTTGCTCATGAAACAAACAATAAAGACCAGATATTAATACAGGCCCTAGGATGTTTTAAAAAGCGGAAAACTGACCCCTTGCTGCCCTGTTTGCGCTAAATAACGTTTGTCTATCCATAATCCGATGGCGGCAACGAGTATGTCATCATAAAAAACCAATGGGATTTGCTGGCGACGCCAAGGTGGGATATTGCATTCTTGCCACAGCTTTTTTAATTCACGCGGTTTTTGACGTTGTGATGAGGCAAATTGAGGCTGACATTTGATAGATCCCGCCGCGCCAAAACGTATGCTCACGGTTTTGTCATGAGGTAATGCGAGTAATAGCGCGTTATCGGTCGCCGTTTGCACGCTTACTGTGAATAACTTATGTCCAATGTTACACGTCATCTCAAGCTGTTCATTGTTAAGCAGAGAATCAAATGCTTGTTGAACACCTTTGGCATCAATATTACCTAACTCGTGACCACACAATACATAAGCGACGCCAGCGAAACGCTTAACATAATAATCGCTCCATTGAATCGACACATTTGCATCATCTTTAGCAGCCACTAGTTGTGATAAAATCTGCTGCAACTGCCCTTGCGAAGGTAAACTGACACCGCAATGACTCAAATACCCGCGAAACAATAATGCTTGCCACGCTGCCGTTAATTGCGCGAAGCCGGTTAATACAAAACCTGTGGATTCGGTTGTTAATGCTTTTGCATCGCTTGGTAATACTAACCATTGGGGTAAGCGATGACTGACTTCGTCATCGATAACCTGTTGCTGCTCAGCACATAATGCGGCGCTGCGGGCAGCAGTAGTGGCGATACTCGGCCAACGTTGCTTTAATCGTGGAATGATATCAAGACGTAAAAAATTTCTATCGAAGCTGTCGTCTTGGTTACTTTCATCCTCAATATGAGGGAGTTGTTTTTGTGCAGCAAATTGCTCTATCTGGTCGCGGCTGATGTCTAGCAATGGCCGCATTAGCCAAGCTTGTTGGTATACTTGCATTGCCCCCATTGCAGCTAGTCCTTTAGGGCCTTGGCCACGTTTTAGCGCTAATAATAGGGTTTCTAGTTGATCGTCTTGATGATGCGCAGTCAGTAAAATATCACCGGGGTTTAGATAACGATCAAACGCTTGGTAACGGGCATCGCGGGCTTGTGCTTCTAGACTTTGTCGCGGACCTTTTTCTACATTAACACGCTCAATTTGCAACGGTAACTGGTAATGATTAGCACGACGAATACAATGTTCAACCCAGTTATTCGCATTCAAACTTAAGCCATGATGAACATGGATCAATAAACACGCTATGTGTGGATATTTTTGTGCAAAAGCACTCACCCCATAAGCAAGTACTTCAGAATCGACCCCACCACTGTAAGCCAGTACTAACTTAGGTAAGCCATGACTTAGCGCTTGCTTCTGTTGATAAATCGGCAGAATGGCCTGTTCAAGTAAGCTTACTAGCTGTTCTGCTGTCATATTGAGCGCCTACCGTTAATTAAATACAATTTTAACGTTATTGGAACCGAGCATGCTTTCTAGCGATAGCATTAACTCATCGCTTGGATTTACCCGCCATTCATCCCCTAAAGTGAGCTTACCGCTTGCTTCAGGCTTTGAGTAATGAATCACTACGGGAACAGCACCGTTACGCCAAGGCGTCAGTGTTTGTTCAAAGGTTTCTAACCAATCTGATGTAATATCGTTGGCATGAATATTAATTTCAACGGCACGTGCAAAGTGGCTACGGGCTTCACCTATTTCAATGATATTTCGCGCATTCATGCGATTGCCACCAGAAAAATCATCAAAACTGACATCACCTTCACAAATAAGAATGCGATCTTTTTCAAGCATATGGCCAAACTTTTCAAACGGTTCGGTAAATAGCATGACTTCTAAGCGGGCACTTTTATCATCTAACGTGACTAAGCCCATTTTTGATCCACGTTTGGTGATCATCACTCGTGTAGCGACCACTAATCCAGCAACTTTCACCGTTTTACCACGCTCAGTAGGATGAATGTCTTTTAAGCGGCCATTAGTGTATTGCTTAAGTTCTTTTAAATATTGATTAATGGGATGACCCGTTAAGTAGAGCCCTAAGGTTTCACGCTCCCCTTCTAACCAAATTTTATCCGGCCATGGGGTACATTGTACAAAGTTTTGCTTACTGTCTTCTGGTTCACTGTTGAGCAAACCAAACATATCATGCTGACCAATGGCTTCTGCTTTTGCGTGTTGCGCAGCGGCGCTAATGGCCTCCGGTAGAGTGGCCATCATTGAGGCGCGGTGCGGGCCTAACGTGTCTAAAGCGCCTGCTAGAATCAGTTTTTCAATGACGCGTTTGTTGAGTTTTTTCAAATCAACACGGGCACAAAAGTCGAATAAATCAACAAAAGGTCCGTCATTACGAGCTTCTAAAATTGAGTCTACGGGGCCTTCACCCACGCCTTTAATTGCACCGATACCGTAAACAATATTAAGATCGTCATCGACAGTAAACTTAAATAAGCCCTTGTTCACATCTGGCGGAATTAACGGTAGCCCCATGCGTTCACATTCATCAACCAAGGTGACGATTTTATCGGTGTTATCCATGTCGGCTGACATTACCGCGGCCATAAACTGCGATGGGAAGTGAGTTTTCAACCACAAGGTTTGATACGACACTAGGGCATAAGCGGCTGAATGCGATTTGTTAAAACCGTAACCGGCAAATTTTTCTACCAAATCGAAGATTTTCATCGACAGGTCGCCGTCGATGCCGTTATTAATTGCGCCCTCTTTAAAGGTGCCACGCTGTTTGGCCATTTCTTCAGGTTTTTTCTTACCCATTGCACGACGCAGCATATCTGCGCCGCCTAGGGTGTAACCTGACAATACCTGAGCAATTTGCATCACCTGCTCTTGATACAAAATGATGCCATAGGTTGGTGATAGCAATTCTTTTAAAGATTCATGTTGGTACTGAGCGTCTGGATAAGACACTTCTTCACGTCCATGCTTACGCTCAATAAAGTTGTCAACCATGCCTGACTGCAAAGGCCCCGGGCGGAAAAGTGCCACCAATGCAATCATGTCTTCAAAACAGTCAGGTTGCAGACGTTTAATAAGGTCTTTCATACCACGAGATTCCAGCTGGAATACCGCGGTGGTTTCGTAGCGCTGCAGTAGTCTAAAACAAGCTGGATCAGCAAGTGGAATGGCTTCGATACGTACTGGTTCTTTTCCTTCTTTAATTTGGCGCGGATTAATCATCTGCAACGCCCAATCAATAATGGTTAAGGTACGTAAACCCAAGAAATCAAACTTAACCAAACCCGCCGTTTCTACGTCATTTTTATCAAACTGAGTAACGGGGTTTAAACCTTCTGCATCACAGTATAACGGTGCAAAATCGGTAATTCGTGTTGGTGCAATAACCACACCACCGGCATGTTTACCGGCGTTACGTGTCACGCCTTCTAAGCGGCGGCACATGTCGATTAGTTCTTTAACGTCTTCATCGCCGTCATAGGCTTCAGGAAGCGCCGGTTCAACTTCAAAAGCTTTAGCCAATGTCATCCCAGGTTCTGCGGGGATTAATTTGGTTAAACGTTCAACAAAGCCGTAAGGATGCCCCAATACGCGGCCGACATCACGCACCACGGCTTTAGCTGCCATGGTACCAAAGGTAATAATTTGTGATACCGCTTCTCGGCCATAAAGTTCAGCTACGTGGTCAATCACCTCGTCACGACGATCCATACAAAAGTCGACGTCAAAATCGGGCATGGAAACACGTTCAGGGTTCAAAAAACGTTCAAACAGTAAATCGTATTCGAGTGGGTCTAAGTCAGTAATTTTAAGCGCATAAGCGACTAACGATCCGGCGCCAGAACCTCGACCAGGACCGACGGGGATACCATTATCTTTACCCCATTGAATAAACTCCATCACGATAAGGAAGTAACCAGGGAACCCCATTTGGTTAATAACTTTAAGCTCAATCTCGAGGCGCTCATCATACTCTGGCCGTTTCTCAAGACGAACTTGTGGGTCTGGGAATAAAAATTCGAGACGTTCTTCTAAGCCTTTTTCTGAAGCGGCAACTAAAAAGTCTTCTATCGATAAATCGCCGGTCGGGAAATTAGGTAAAAAGTATTCATGTAAGCGGATGGTAACATTGCAACGTTTAGCAATTTCAACGGAGTTTTGGATCGCTGACGGAATATCAGCAAACAGTGCGATCATCTCGTCTTCGGTACGCAGGTATTGTTGATCGCTATATGTTTTAGGACGACGAGGATCGGCTAATGTAAAACCATCGTGAATAGCTACACGGATTTCATGGGCTTCAAAATCGTCTTGCTTTAAAAAAACCACTTGGTTAGTTGCTACAACAGGTAAACCCTTTATTGATGCTAACTCAACTGCCATGTGTAAATAGCGTTCTTCATCTGCTCGGCCTGTACGAATGAGCTCAAGATAATAGCGGTCTTCAAAGTGCTGTTGATAAAAAGCAATCAACGATTCGACTTGCTGTTGATTACCTTTTAATAAGGCCTTACCCACATCGCCATCTTTCGCGCCCGAGATAATGATCAAACCAGTGTTAAATTTGATTAACCAATCTTGATCAATCACAACTCGGTTATCAACATGACCTCGAAGATAGGCTTCACTGATCAATTGAGTGAGGTTTTGGTAACCTTCATTGTTCATCGCAATAATGGTTAAAGCACAAAATTCTTTTTCAAAACCAGGAGTTTGCACCCAAAAGTCGGCACCTACAATAGGCTTTATACCTGCACCATGACACCCACCATAAAACTTTACTAAACCACAAAAATTGTTTTGATCGGTTAGCGCTATCGCTGCCATCCCCTGACTTTCAGCCGTGGCAATAATAGGTTTGACTTTGGCAACGCCATCTGACATTGAAAAATCACTGTGAACGCGCAAATGAACAAAACGAGGATCGGACATAGATTATTTTTTCTTCGAAAAAGATGAATGTAATAACACGAAAAATGCGGAATTTAGACTACCAAACTAAGTCACTTTCGCCAATGGCTAAGTCTGTTAATCTATTATTTGCCTTGGAGTAAACGCTCTGCAACCGGTTTAAAACTTTTACGATGCTCGGGTAATACACCATGTAGGGTTAATGCTTCAAAATGTGCTTTAGTCGGGTAGCCTTTATGCTGAGCAAAACCATACTCTGGATATTGACTGTCTAACGTATCCATCTCGGCATCACGAGTCACTTTGGCAATAATGGATGCTGCACTAATCGCTGTCACTAAGCCGTCGCCTTTAATTATCGCATGACTAGCAATACCAAAATCCGGCACCCGATTACCATCAACGAGTACCCGTTCAGGCATAATAGACAAGCCCGCTACTGCACGTTGCATTGCTAGCATGGTGGCATGCAAAATATTTAACTCATCAATTTCTGCCGGACTGGCACGCCCGACACAGACAGATAACGCGTTTTCCATAATGTCTTGATATAAGGCATTACGGCGTTTTTCGCTGAGTTTTTTAGAGTCATTGAGTCCAGCAATGGGCTTGCTAGGATCGAGTATTACCGCCGCGGTAACCACATCACCAATAAGCGGACCACGCCCAACCTCATCAACACCAGCAACAACCCCTTGTGAAATAATGGCAACTTGTTCAGGCGTAATATTTTTTATCACAACGGGTAATGCGTTAAGAGAAGTCATTTATTTATCCTACGACACTAAGGTGTTTCAATAAGCGCCACTACAGCATCTGCAGCTCGCTCACTAGCATTGCACTTAAGCAGCTGGTGCAATTGTTCAAAGCGGGCTTTTAATGGGGAAAAATCTTGATTAAGTTGTTTGATAACGGCATCAGCAATAAGTTGTGGCTGGCAATTAGCTTGCATAAGTTCTGGTACGATGGTTTCGTTAGCTAATAAATTTGGTAACGAGTAATTGTTAATTTTCATCATACGGATTGCTATTGCATAGGTAATTGGACTGACACGATACGACACTACCATAGGTCGCTTAACCAGCATGGCTTCTAATGTCGCAGTGCCCGACGCTAACAAAATACAATCCGCAGCAGCCATAACTTCACGCGATTGGCCTTCAACAATAGTCACTTCTAAATCAGGAGCAAACGCTTCAAGTGCGGCAACAAACTGCTGTCGACGAGCATCATTCACTACAGGGGTAACAAATTTAATGTCTGGAAATGTTTGTTTAACTAACAAAGCCGCTTTGACAAACGGTTCAGCCAATTGCTTTAACTCTCCGCCTCTTGACCCTGGCAACACGGCTAAGTATTCAGCATTAGGATCTAACCCTAATTGCTCTCGGGCGGCAAGTTTATCACTGCACATAGGAATATCATCTGCCAGAGTATGCCCTACAAAGGTACAAGGTACTTGATGCGTATCGTAAAACGCTTTTTCAAATGGCAATAAAGACAACACCATATTTGTCGCTTTAGCAATCTTAAATATTCGCTTGGGACGCCAAGCCCATACTGACGGGCTGACATAGTGGACCGTTTTAATCCCTTTAGCTTTTAATTTAAGCTCAAGGCCAATATTAAAATCGGGCGCATCAATACCAATAAAACAGTCTGGCGCTAATGCGGTAATTTGTTGCACTAGGCTTGACCGAATATGCAGCAGTCTTGGGAGGCACGATAACACCTCAACTAACCCCATAACTGACAACTCTTCCATAGGGAATAAGCTTTCAAACCCAAGAGCTTGCATACGTGGGCCACCGATACCAATAAAACGCGCATCAGGATAGCGTTGTTTGAGCGATTGGACTAAACCAGCACCTAAAATATCGCCGGAGATTTCTCCGGCGACAATGGCAAATATTTTTGGGGAAGTGTGAGTCATTGTTTCCGTCTATCGAATAATGCCACGAGCTGAGTGGTTAATAAATGCCATAAATGCTTTTACATTGACGTCACTTTCGGCTACTTCAATAAGTTCCGCGTTGGCTTCTTCAATGGTTAAACTCTTACGGAAAACCGCTTTATATGCATTTAAAATCGAACGTTGATCCGCTTTACTAAATCCACGACGTTTTAAGCCTTCAAGGTTCAAGCCGCGTGGCGCTGCGGGAGAACCGGCTGCCATAACAAAGGGAGGCACATCTTGTAGAATAAGCGATGCTCCCGCCGTAAATGCGTGATCGCCAATATGAACAAATTGATGAACACCAGTCATGCCACCTAAAATAACCCAATCACCAATATGAACATGACCAGCAATAGAAGCGTTATTAGCCATAATAACGTTGTTACCGACAACACAATCGTGGGCAATATGAACATATGCCATCAACAAGCAGTTAGAGCCTATGCGTGTTTCACCCTTATCTTGCGTTGTGCCACGGTGAATGGTAACTGACTCACGAATTATATTGTTATCGCCAATAACTAAGCGAGTTTGTTCGCCTGCGTACTTCTTGTCTTGACACTCTTCGCCAACTGAAGCGAATTGAAAAATACGATTACCTTTACCAATAACGGTTGGGCCTTTCACGACGACATGAGAACTTATCCATGTATCATCACCAACCTCAACATTTTCACCAATATAAGTCCAAGGACCAATAGTGACATTATGACCAATTTTGGCTGTTGGGTGAACAAACGCTAATTTATCTATCACTTTTTAATCTCTCTACGTGCGCACATGATTTCTGCTGAACAAACCAATTCACCATCAACCAAAGCTTCACCAACAAACACACCAATACCACGGCGCTCTTTAATCATTTTCACGTGAAAATGTATTTGATCGCCCGGCTCAACAACGCGTTTAAAACGCGCTTTATCGATACCAGCAAAATAATACAACACCTCTGGAGATGGCTGAGTACTCATGGTTTTAAAAGCAAGCAAACCCGTTGCTTGCGCCATTGCTTCTAAAATTAATACGCCAGGCATAACCGGTTGTATAGGGAAGTGTCCCTGAAAAAAAGGTTCATTAATCGTAACATTCTTTATCGCATGTAATTGCTCACCTACGGTAAAATCTAAAACACGATCAATTAACAAAAATGGATATCTATGAGGTAGATATTGAAGGATCTCTTTAATATCCATGGTGTTTAGTTGGTTTGACACACTACATTCCTTAAATAAGGCAGAATTACAATTATTCTGTGCCTTTAGCACTTTTTTCGAGATGTTTAACTCGATTAAAAAGCTCATCTAATTGACGGAAACGTACAGTGTTTCGACGCCATAATTTATTTTCCATCGCAACAGTCGCCGACGAATACACGCCTTTGTAACGGATAAGGCTAGTGACATTTGTACCGCCGCTGACATGTACTCCGTCAGCAATGGTCAAGTGACCCGCTACTGCGCTATTACCGCCAATAATACAGTATTTTCCAATGCTCGTACTGCCAGCAACAATCGATCCACCTGCAATAGCAGTATGTTGGCCTATCACAGCATTGTGAGCAATTTGTACCTGGTTATCGATAATCACACCATCATGTATTTCGGTATGGGATAATGCACCACGATCAATACTAGTACATGCACCAATTTCGACATTGTTACCAATCCGAACACCGCCCGTTTGGGGGATTTTGATCCAATTACCACGATCATTGGCATAACCAAATCCATCGGACCCAATCACAGATCCTGAATGGATAATGCAATCATGGCCAATATGCACATTATGGTATACCGTCACATTTGCCCACAGACGCGAATTTGAACCAATAATACTGGTTTCACTCACGACACAGCCTGGACCAATTTGAACATTTTCACCCAAAATAACCTTGGCACCAATCACCGCATTTGCACCAATAGCCACACCGTCGCCAAGAATGGCTGATGGGGCTATTTGTGCGGAAGGATGAATACCCAGTGCTTCATTAGGGGTATTATCCAGTAACTGCGCCACACGAGCGAATCCAACATATGGATCAGCAACGATGAGGGCATTACCATCATAATGATTTGCATCTTTTTCGCTCAGCAATACCGCACTCGCTTGAGTTGCCTCAAGCTGAGTACGGTACTTACTGTTGGCTAGAAAAGAGAGTTGGCCTGAGGTTGCATCTTCAAGGGTCGCCACGCTTGTAATTTCCAGCGTTTCATCACCTTTAATCGTTGCGCCCAGCAATTGACCAAGCTCTTTTAAAGTCACTTTCTGCATACTTATTATTTGCCTTTGCTTAAGGCTTCTACCACTTTGCTGCTAATGTCAGCTTCTGGCTTCACAAAAATAACCGCGCCACGTTGTAGCACCATGTCATATTGTTCTTTCGCAGCAATAGTATTAATGGCTTTTTGAACTTGAACTAATAGTTTGTTTTGCTCTTCACCTTGACGACGACGCATGTCTTCATCTAATGCTTTGCCTTTTAACTGAAATTCAGATTTCAATGATTCCATTTTACGCACGAGTTCAGTCTTTTGTGTGTCGTTCATTAAGGCGCCATCACGCTGTTGCTTTTCAACCAAAGTACGCATTTCTTCCTGCATTTTTTGGACTTCAGCAACACGGTCACCAAACTCAGCTTTTAATGATTTAGAAATTTGTTCGCGCTGTGGCAGTTGCTCAAACACTTCACCCATATCAACTACAGCGAGTTTTTCCGCTTGAGCTAGCATAGGGGTTGCACAAAATGCCAATGTAATTAATGCGCGATTTACCATCTTTTTCAAAGTAGACTCCTTGTTAAACTTGTTGTTATCAGCAAAACTTGCCGAGTGTATTTGTTTTAGAACGTTTTGCCAATATTGAACGAGAAAATCTCTGTCTCGTCATCTTCATATTCTTTCAGTGGCCAAGCTAAACTGAACACCATAGGACCCATTGGAGATAACCACTGTACGCTCATACCCCATGAGGCACGTAAGCGTTCTGGATCGCTATAGTCTTCTAACTTAGAGAACTGATCTGCTGGCAGATATCGGTAAGAATCATAATCAAACTCGGTATCCCATACGTTACCTGCATCAACGAAGAAACTTGTACGAACTGAGTTAGTATAAGCTTCATCTAAAAATGGCGTAGGAACAATCATTTCGAAGCTTGCTGTCGCAATGGCATTACCACCAATTGAACGACCTTGACTAACTTCAATGGTATTCTGCTCACCAGGTAAGCTACAACCGTCACCCGAAACATCTGGAGAACACGGCTCGCTACCACGGTATAAATAGAACGACCTAGGGCCTACTGAATTAGACTTAAAGCCACGTAACGAACTGCTACCACCGGAATAATAGTTTTCCCAGAACGGCAAGATTTGATCGTTGTCGTTAAATTTACCATAACCGTTCGAATAACCTAAACGGGCACGTGCCAAAAACACAAACCCATGCTGACGTGATAAAGGAAAGTAAAAGTTGGTGTCGAAATCTGTTTTAAAATACTGTAAATCAGATCCTGGCACTGTCATTTTACCGCTTAAACGTTGTGACGAACCATCAGTCGGGAACGTACCGCGGTTAAGAGTACTGCGATACCAGCCTGCATTTAGCTCAAAGTTATCAAAGCTTAGGTCAGAGTTGGCATCATCGCTTTCACGATACACATTATAGAAACGCAATGCTTGTTCATAAGCAGAGATTTCTGAAATAGTATTATGACGATAACCAATACCACCGTTTAAACGGTTATCTTCGTTGATCGGAAACCCTGAATTTAATGCAACGCCATAAGATTTATTCTTATATCGTTCAAGGTTTGCCTCGTTTGCGTCAAACTCATTCCAGTAAATACTGCCACCTAAACTAACGCCATCTTTAGTAAAAAATGGATCGGTATATGACAAGTTAGCACTACGAGAATACTTGTTAGTATTGATGCTAATACCCGCTTGATTACCAGTACCAAGGAAGTTATTTTGCTCAACACCAAACTGCAAGCTCACGCCTGATTCGGTACCATAACCAACACCTGCGTTAAATGAACCAGATGCTTGTTCTTTTACTGTGATGGCCACATCAACTAAATCGTCGCTGCCTGGCACTTGAATCGTTTCAGCATCTACGGTTTCGAAGTAACCTAAACGGTTTAGGTATAATTTAGATTGCTCAACTTGAGCCGAATTTAACCATGCACCTTCCATTTGTCTAAGTTGGCGGCGCATAACTTCATCTTTAGTAACAGTATTACCCGTAAAGTTAATTGAGCGAACATAAACACGCTTACCCGGTTTGACATTGATGTTTAATACAACTTCTTTGTTTTCATCATCAATTTCAGGGTAGGTTTTCACTTCTGGATAAGCATAACCAAAGCGACCAAGGTATTTACTGTACATTTCTTCGGTGAATGTCACATCAGCACCGTTGTACATATTGCCTGCTTTAATTGGCAAAATAGCCTTCATTAACTCTTCACGACCCATAAGATCGCCCATTAAGTTAACTTCTTTGACCTTGTATTTTTCACCTTCGTTCACATTAATGGTGATGTACAAACCTTTGCGGTCTGGGGTCATCGCCACTTGTGTTGAGGTCACTTCAAAACGAATATACCCTTGGTTGTGGTAATAGGTTTTAATGGTTTCTAAATCGGCTTGTAACTTCTGCTTTTGATAGCGACGTTCACCAAATAAATCCCACCATGCTACATAATCTTTAAGCTCAAGCATGCTGATAAGCTCTGAATCACTAAACACAGTGTTACCCACCACGTTTATTTGGCGGATTTCAGCAGCTAACCCTTCAGTAAACTTAAATTTAAGCTCAACACGATTACGTGGTAAGTTGATGATTTGCGCTTCAACTTTGGCACCGTATTTACCCACACCATAATAGAAATCTTGTAGGCCTTTCTCAATGCCTGACAACATGGTTCTATCAAGTGATTCGCCCATTTTAACACCAGAACCATCAAGACTTTCTTGTAACTGTTCGTCTTTAATATCTTTATTACCTTCAAATGAGATAACACTGATAGTCGGACGCTCTTTAACCGTTACAAAAAGTATTCCGTCTTCATGACTGACACGAATGTTTTCAAAATTGGTTGAACCATAAAGGCTCTTAATCGCTTGCTGTAATTTAAGTTCATCTATTGTGTCACCTACTTTCACAGGTAAACTCAATAGTGCTGCACCGAGAGCAACTCGTTGCAAACCTTCTACTTGGATGTCGGTCACTTCAAAAGGTTGGAAAGACTCTGCCCAACCATTCCCTGAAAAAGACGCGCCGACGAATAACATCGAGGCAAAAATTTTATTAAATCTCATAGAGCACTTCTAATTATTTGTCTGTCCTTGCTCAGAGTCGGGCAAAATCGTTGAATAAGGCTACGCCCATCAACATTAGCAGCAAAGCTGCGCCAAACCTGAAACCTATTTCCTGTACCTTTTCGGGTACAGGCTTACCAGTAATCACTTCTATAAAGTAATACAGCAAGTGTCCACCATCGAGCACTGGCAGAGGCATTAAGTTAATAATGCCTAAGTTAACGCTGATGAGCGCGATAAACCCTAGAAAGTACACTAAGCCATAACTTGCACTGGCGCCTGCGCCTTGTGCAATCGAAATAGGACCACTAAGGTTTTTCACCGACACATCGCCGGTAAATAATTTTCCAATCATCTTAAAACTGACGTCAACAAGTTGCCATGTTTTGTCTGTTGCCGCGATAACCGAATCTACTATGCCATACTCAAGCTCAAAGCGCATATTATCAGGCCATGGCGCTTGGGTTGGACTAATTCCGACAATCCCAATAGTTTTACCATCAGGATTTTGTTGTGCTTTTGGCACCACATTAACATTGATGGATTCACCTTGGCGCATCAATGTCATATTAATATTTTTGTTGGCAGAGCTTTGTACCACATCAACAAACTCATTCCAATCGCTGTATTGAGTACCATTTATCTGGACGAGTTTATCACCGACTTTTATGCCTGCTTTTTCTGCAGCGCTGCCTACACTAACAGCAGCAATAGTGGGATCAATCCCTGGGCGGAAAATACCTAACCCCAGCGAGGTGATTGGTGATTCTTTTTCTGGATCAAATACCCAATTTTTCGTATCAAGTGTTACCGTTTTAGTCGGCATATCCATGCCAGATAATGTCGGCAATGGCGCTAAGGTTAACTCGATACTGTTGTTACCAATATGGCTAACTAAGGCTAAGTTTACTTCTTCCCAAGTGCGTACTTTCTGCCCTGATACAGCCATAATTTGTTGTGGCTCAGCCAACTGAATAACACTAGCAGGACTCCCTAGCTTAGTACTGTCAATAACCGGTTTAATCGATGGAGTACCTATCAGGTACATCACATACAAGGCTGCAATAGCAAAAATAAAATTAGCAATAGGGCCTGCTGACACAATCGCAATACGTTGCCATACCGTTTTACGGTTAAAAGCTTGGTCGACTAACTCGGCAGGGACGTCTTCAACCCGCTCATCAAGCATTTTAACGTAACCACCTAACGGGATCATTGCGACCACGTATTCGGTACCATCTTTACCCATTTTGCGCCAGATGGCTTTACCAAAACCAATAGAGAAGCGTTCAACTTTAACGCCACAACGACGCGCAACCCAAAAGTGGCCATATTCGTGTGCTGTTATTAAAATACCTAATGCAACAATAAAGGAACCTAAGCTCCAAAAAAAATCTATCATCATTCCCCTGAACTAATTAAGTGCGTTAATGGCAGAAATCGCTGTCATACGAGCTTGTGCATCTAACTGTAAAATATCATCTATACTCGCTAAACGAGTTTGTTGTACTCGGTCTAAACAACCTGCATTGATATCTGCTATATCGGTAAAGCGTATTTGTCCCTTTAAGAAAGCATCAACGGCAACTTCATTGGCTGCATTTAATACTGTAGTCGCCTCTTGTCCGTGTTCACATGCTTGCATGGCAAGACGTAAACATGGGAAACGGCCGAAATCAGGTTCACAAAAGCTTAATTGTCCGACTTTGAAAAAATCCAAAGGTTCAACGCCAGCGTTAATTCTTTGCGGATAGCTCATACAATGAGCAATAGGAGTACGCATATCAGGGTTGCCCATTTGCGCAATCACAGAACCGTCTCGGTACTGCACCATAGAATGAATCACACTTTGAGGATGTATTACAACTTTCAGTTGTTCTGCTTGAGTGTTAAACAACCAGCGGGCTTCAATATACTCTAAACCCTTATTCATCATAGTGGCTGAATCTACCGAAATTTTAGGTCCCATAGACCAATTGGGATGATTACATGCTTGAGCTGGCGTCATGGCACTCAATGTCGATAAGTCTGTTTGTAAAAATGGGCCACCAGAGCCAGTCAATAAAATATGAGCGATACCTGACGCGGCTAAATCGCAATAGCCTAATTGTGATTGAACATTGGTGGGTAAACATTGAAAAATAGCATTGTGCTCGCTGTCGACAGGTAACACTGTTGCACCAGATGTCTTTGCGGTGTGCATAAATAACTCACCCGACATCACTAATGCTTCTTTGTTGGCTAATAAAACCCGTTTACCCGCTTTAACAGCATCAAATGTCGGCACTAGACCAGCCGCACCGACAATAGCGGCCATAACGGTATTTGTAGCACTGTCGGTAACTAACCCATGTAACGCCTCAGCGCCTGTGGTTACCTGAGTCACGCAGTCTTGTGGTAATAACGCATTAAGTTGCTTAGCTGCAGATTCATCGACCATATGAGCATATTCGGGTTGATGGGTAATGCACAAGGCTAACATTTTGTCTACGCTGGCATTTGCCACCAATCCGTAGACCTTAAATTCCGTTGGGTTATTCGCAATCACACTTAACGTGCTTGCGCCAATAGAGCCTGTGGCTCCTAAAATCACCATATTTTGCATTGGCATCACATCCACATTGCAATGTAGATAAAAGTAAACACAGGTAATGCCGCAGTTAGACTATCTATGCGATCTAAAATTCCACCGTGTCCCGGTAAAATAGTACCAGAATCTTTAATGTTAGCAGCACGCTTAAACATACTTTCAGATAAATCACCAAACGCAGACGCTAACGCGGTAATTAATGTGACCACAATAAGCAAACCGAGCTCTTGTTCCGGAGCTACATACATAATACCAGCCACCACAATCATAGTGGTCACTAATCCACCAGCCAGACCTTCTAACGTTTTTGCAGGACTCACACTAGGCATTAGTTTATGTTTACCTAACTTACGACCCGCAAAATAAGCCCCCGTATCGGTAGCCCATACCACTAACAAAACCAAGAACACTAATGCGCCGCCATAATAAGGATGTACATTACTGCTTAAGGATTTAAGCGCAATCAAAGACGTAAAACACGGTATGAGGGTTAACTGTCCAAACATGGATTTTAGCATCGGGCTATTTTTCCATATTTTGGCGCTTTTAGGAAAACTAAACACCAAGGTAATGCTCACTATCCACCAAAATACACCGATAGTGATAATGGCAAGATACATAGGATGTAATTGCCCCTTAAACCACAACACATCGATAGGTACCGCGAGGTTAAGCGCTACCAGTAAAACACCTAATGTGGCCGTAAAAGACCATTGAGTAATATTGCAACTTGGGTCAATAAAACTGCCCCACTCTTTTGCTGCAATTAAAAAAACTGGCACTAACACCCATGCAAAATAATTTGCAGGTAGTAAAAATATTGCCCCGAGTACAATTGGGATTAACCACAATGCTGTTATTATTCGTTGTTTTAGCAAAAACTAACCCTCTTAATATTTATATTGCGCGTATTTCTTCAATTTGACTCCCAGTCAAACCAAAACGGCGCTGCCGACTGGCAAAAATGGCAATAGCATCACGAAATGCTTGCTCATCAAAGTCAGGCCACAGGGTGTCAGTAAACACCAACTCGGCATAAGCGGCCTGCCATAAAATAAAATTACTGATCCGGTAATCACCACCGGTTCGGATCATTAAATCAACTTCGCTCTGATTTTGCATGCACAAATGTTCATTTAATGCGTCTTCGGTCATCTGACTGCTGTTGATTTCACCACTTTTAACTTTTTCGGCTAATTTTTGTGCAGCTTGTAAGATATCCCAACGGCCACCGTAGTTTGCAGCCACATTCAAAATTAGACCAGTGTTGCTCATGGTTTTCTCTTGAGCGGTAGCAATCTGTTTTTGCAAACGAGTTGAAAAACGACTGGTATCACCAATAATATTGAGCTTAACTTGGTTTTTGTCGAGCAGTTTTAATTCTCGCTGTAACACAGTAAAAAACAATTCCATCAACAAGCTGACTTCTTTATCTGGTCGACGCCAGTTTTCACTGGAAAAGGCAAACAAGGTTAATGACTCAATACCAAGCTGACTGGCCGTACTCACAGCACGACGAACCGCTTTAACGCCGGCCTTATGACCAAATACACGCGCTTTACCCTGCAGTTGTGCCCAGCGGCCATTACCATCCATAATAATCGCAACATGCTTTGGCAAAGATTGTTTTACTACATCAGATAATTGTCCAGGCAACGATTGCGAAGTCATGTGCTCCGAATCGGCTTTAGGGTCTGATTCAAACTCAACTGTAGATGACATCTACGACAATCCTTTATAAAAACAAACGCCGTGTAGTATACCCTTACACGGCGTGTTAACTCTAGCGTCTAAGTTGACAGATTATACTTCCATCAACTCTTTTTCTTTTGCAGCGAGAATTTGATCAATGTTTTTAATCGCTGAGTCAGTGTGCTTTTGCACTTCATCTTCACTACGACGGACATCATCCTCTGTACATTCTTTGGCTTTTTCAAGCTTCTTCACTTCGCTGATAACATCACGACGCACGTTACGAATGGCGATACGCCCGTTTTCAGCTTCGTTACGAACAACTTTGATGAAGTCTTTACGGCGCTCTTCTGTTAATGCAGGGAGCGGAATACGTAACGTTGCACCAGCAGACATAGGGTTTAAACCTAGATCAGAACTCATAATGGCTTTTTCTACTGCTTGCACCATTGTTCTATCAAACACGTTAACCGTTAATGTACGCGAATCTTCCACGCCCACGTTTGCCACTTGCTTAAGTGGTGACATAGAACCGTAACAAGCAACTTGAATAGAATCTAATAAACTTGGATGAGCACGACCAGTACGAACTTTTGCCATTTGGTTCTTAGTCACATCTACGCATTTACCCATGCGCTCTTGCGCATCTAACATAATAGTATCAATCACAATAATTTCCTTTTTGTCACAAATTCACGTTTGTTTGAGCATTAGCCTAAGAATGACACATGCGATAAAACCGCTCAAACAGTTAAATTATATAATGTAAATATTTTCTGTGTCTGTGATTAAGCAGGTTGTTTACTGCTAATAATCGTACCTTCTTCTTCACCCATAATCACGCGGCGAAGTGCACCAGGCTTGTTCATATTAAATACAAGAATTGGTATATTGTGATCACGAGCCATAGTAAATGCAGCAAGGTCCATTACTTTTAATTCTGATTCAAGGACTTCGGCATAGCTTAGCGTGTCATATTTAACCGCTTCAGGATTTTTCATCGGGTCAGCAGAGTATACGCCGTCTACTTTAGTCCCTTTTAATACTACTTCTGCTTCAATTTCAATACCGCGTAAACACGCTGCTGAATCGGTTGTGCAAAAAGGATTACCTGTGCCCGCAGCAAAAATCACTACACGACCAGATTTTAATAAGCTAATCGCTTCGGCCCAATTATAGTCGTCACACACACCTTTAAGTGGGATTGCGGACATTAGACGAGCATTAACATATGCACGGTGCAACGCATCACGCATGGCTAAACCATTCATTACGGTTGCTAACATACCCATGTGATCGCCCACTACGCGGTTCATACCAGCTTTTGCTAAGCCTTCACCACGGAACAGATTGCCACCACCAATAACCACACCGACTTGAATGCCGAGTTCAACAAGCTCTTTTACTTCTTGTGCCATACGATCAAGTACTTTAGGGTCAATGCCGAAGCCTTCTTCACCCATTAATGCTTCACCGCTTAATTTAAGCAGAATACGTCTAAACGCTGGTTTTGGATTGGTGCTCATAATTTTCATCCTGATCATAACAAAACCGCAGCGGCTGCTGCGGTCTTAGGGTATTTAGAGAAAAGCGATTAGGCTTTTTTAGTAGCTGCGATTTGTGCTGCAACTTCGGCAGCAAAATCTTCTTCTTTCTTCTCGATACCTTCACCCACTTCTAAACGAATAAAGTTGGTCACTTTAGCGCCTTTCTCTTTAAGAATAGCACCAACAGTTTTCTTAGGTTCCATGATGAAAGCTTGACCAGTAAGAGAGATCTCACCAGTGAACTTCTTCATACGACCAACAACCATCTTTTCAGCGATTTCAGCAGGCTTGCCTTCATTCATCGCGATTTCGATTTGTAGCGCTTGCTCTCTTTCAACAAGATCAGCAGGCACATCTTCAGGGTTAACAAACTCTGGCTTAGATGCAGCTACATGCATTGCGATGTGCTTAAGTGTTTCTTCGTCAGCTTCGCCTGCAACAACAACACCAATACGCTCACCGTGACGGTAAGACGCAAGGTTTGAACCATCAATATATTCAACACGACGGATATTGATGTTTTCGCCAATTTTAGTCACAAGTGCAACACGTGTGTCTTCAAACTGTGCTTTTAAGTCTTCAATTGTCACTTTAGATGCTGCAGCAACATCTAACACTGCGTTAGCGAATGCTAAGAAGTTTGAATCTTTAGCAACGAAGTCAGTTTGACAGTTAACTTCTAAAAGTGCAGCGAAACCTTCGCCATTCTTGATTAGAATAGTACCGTCTGCAGCGATGTTACCTGCTTTCTTAGCAGCCTTTGCAGCACCGCTCTTACGCATGTTATCAATTGCTAGTTCGATGTCACCGTCAGTTTCTGTCAGTGCATTCTTACAGTCCATCATGCCAGCGCCAGTGCGGTCACGAAGTTCTTTAACTTGGGCAGCAGTAATTGCCATTGTTAAATCCTCTAATTTAATTCGTCTAATTTTGCATTTATAAAACAGGGGCCCAAAGGCCCCTGTTCACCAATTATCTTATTGGCAAATAAGGGGGATGCTGAGCATCACACCTTATTAAACAGCTTCTACGAAACCGTCTTGCTCAGCTTGAACAGCTAAATCTTGACCACGGCCAGCATTAGCAGCTGCAGCAACAGAAGAAGTGTACAAACGGATAGCACGCATCGCATCGTCGTTACCAGGAACGATGTAGTTAACACCGTCTGGAGCAGAGTTAGTATCAACAACTGCAACAACTGGGATACCTAGGTTGTTTGCTTCTTTAATAGCGATATGCTCATGGTCAGCACCGATAACGAATAATACGTCAGGTAAACCGCCCATGTTCTTGATTCCGCCTAAAGACTTTTCTAACTTGTCTAATTCGCGTGAACGCATTAACGCTTCTTTCTTAGTAAGCTTGTCGAAAGTACCGTCTACAGACTGGCTTTCTAGCTCTTTAAGACGCTTAATTGACTGACGAACAGTTTTCCAGTTGGTTAACATGCCGCCTAACCAACGGTGATCAACATAGTACTGATCACAAGAAAGTGCAGATTCTTTGATAGCTTCGCCAGCAGCGCGCTTTGTACCTACGAATAATACTTTACCTTTCTTAGAAGCAATATTGCTAATGAAAGCTAACGCTTCGTTGAACATTGGTACAGTGTGCTCAAGGTTGATAATGTGTACACCATTACGAGCACCGAAGATGAAAGGCTTCATCTTAGGATTCCAGTAACGAGTTTGGTGACCGAAGTGAACACCAGCTTGAAGCATGTCGCGCATTGAAACAGTAGTCATTGTATATACCTTTATGTATGTAAGGGGTTAGACCTCCACGCATCCCATGTTTCGACCCTCTAACTTCAATAAGAATTAGAAAGCACCCCGAAAAATGTGTCGATACGTGTGTGATTTAGTATTTAAGTTAATTGCCATGTATAATGGCCGCCATATTTTACGGTTTACCGAACTAACATGTGAATTCAGCCTTAAAAAGCGGTATCACACATTGAATTAACTCGAACCGTACAACAACGATCTTATACATAACGGCGCGCTTTATACCATAAACGGCAGCTAAATACAAATTTTTGCTATAACATCCTTGGGTAAAACGGGCCAATTTTGACCGCCAAAAGATAGAGAGTTTTCATGAGTATTGTGATTAAAAATGCAGACGAAATAGAAAAAATGCGTGTCGCTGGTAAGTTAGCAGCACAGGTATTGGAAATGATAGCCCCCCATGTGAAGGCTGGGGTCACCACAAATGAATTGAACGACCTTTGTGCCAAATACACTGAAGATCAAGGTGCTATTTCTGCACCACTCAATTATCACGGTTTTCCAAAGTCAATTTGCACCTCTGTTAACGAGGTGGTCTGTCATGGTATTCCTTGTGATTACGCCTTAAAAGATGGCGACATGATTAACCTAGATATTACGGTTATTAAAAACGGATATCATGGTGATACATCTAAAATGTTTTTAATTGGTGACGTTAGCCCAAAAGACAAACGTTTAAGTCGCATTGCTCAAGAAAGCTTATATTTAGCCATTCGTAAAGTGCGCCCTGGTTTAAAATTAGGCGAAATTGGTACGACCATCGAAAAATTCATCAAAGCCAGTAAAACAGGACTTGATAAGTACTCTATCGTGCAAGATTATTGTGGACATGGTATCGGCTCAGGTTTCCATGAAGAGCCACAAGTCGTACATTATAAAAATAACGACAAAACCATACTAAGACCTGGTATGTGCTTTACGATTGAGCCGATGATCAATGCGGGTCGACATACAACGGTTTTAGATAAAAACGATAATTGGACGGTGACCACATCAGACGGTAAAAATTCTGCACAATGGGAACACACGTTATTAGTGACCGAAACGGGTGTAGAAATCTTAACGTTACGTGATGAAGAAGATTTTCCACGTATCATAAACCACTAAATCTTTAAGAAGTAAATAAGGATATCAATGAATACTGCGTTGGCGGCTAAAAATGCATTAATTGACTTAAACCAGCGCTTAGTTGAGCAGTTCACAGCAAAACGTCCTATTGCTGATATTGTTAAACACCGTAGTCAATTTGTTGATTCCTTACTCTCCGAAACATGGCGCGATTTTGGCCTTAATAATGGCCATTTAACCTTGGTTGCTGTTGGTGGTTATGGTCGAGGCGAACTCCATCCTTATTCAGATATTGACTTGTTGTTTTTGGTAGACGATGAACCGCTATCAACAGAAACTGAAACTCAATTAAGCCAATTTATTACCTATCTTTGGGATACAGGCCTTGAAATAGGTCACAGTGTGCGCACAATTTCGCAAACCATTGAACAAGGTAAAGCAGACATCACCATTGCCACCAATCTTATTGAAGCAAGATTACTCACCGGCAATGAATATCTGTTTGACGAGCTATACGATGCCATTCGTCAACATGACTTTTGGCCTTCTTATGACTTTTATAATGCCAAAAAAGATGAGCAAACGGCTCGTCACAGTAAAGCCAGTGCCTTCGACTTGGAACCCAACATTAAAACCTGTCCTGGTGGATTACGCGATATCCAAACGATCGCATGGGTCGCGATGCGCCATTTCGACGCGGCCACACTTGAAGAGCTTGTTGAACACGAGTTTTTATCACCAGCAGAATTAGCAGAACTACTAGAATGTCAAAATTTTCTGTGGGAAATACGCTTTGCATTGCACATCACCGCTAACCGTAATGAAAATCGGTTACTATTTGATTTACAGCGCCAAATTGCCAGTCTACTCGGTTATGAAGATGCCACTCAGCTAGCCGTTGAACAAATGATGAAGCGATATTATCGTACAGTGCGCCGCGTGATGGAGCTTAATCAAATGCTACTGCAATTGTTTAAGCGCGCGACATTAGGTCACACTCAAGCATTAGAGATATACCCAATCAGTAATACTTATCAACGTCGCGGACGTTACATTGAAGTGTTAGATGATGATATATTCAGCCAACATAACGAAGAGATATTACGCTTATTTTTACTGGTGGCCAAAAACTCTAACATTCAAGAAATATACGCACCAACATTAAGATTATTGCGTAATACCCGTAGAGCGCTCACCTCCCCTTTGCAAGACAACCCCGCATGTCGAAAAGTGTTTATGGAGATCCTAAAGCATCCTCGTGGGATTGCTGCATTTTCTTTGATGCACCAACACGGTATTTTATCGTCTTACTTACCTGCTTGGCGCAAAATCGAAGGCCAAATGCAGTTTGATTTATTTCATGCCTATACCGTTGATGAACACACCCATAGATTACTGCTTAATATTGATCGATTTTCACAAGCTGAACAAAAAGATGAATTTCCACTAGGCGCCATTTTAATTAACCAATTACCAAAAAAAGGTTTATTAGTACTCGGGGCCATTTTTCATGATATCGCCAAAGGTCGTGGCGGTGATCACAGTAAATTAGGCTCAAAAGATGCCATCGATTTCTGTAAATTACATGGGATGAATGACCATGACGGTCGTTTGGTCGCTTGGTTAGTTGAAAATCACTTAGTCATGTCTGTCACTGCCCAACGCAGAGATATTTCTGATCCCGAAGTGGTAAGCCAGTTTGCAGAGAAAGTACACGATGCTGCGCACTTAAGTTATTTATATTGCCTCACGGTAGCTGACATTTGCGCCACTAATGAAAAAACGTGGAATAACTGGAAAGGCTCCTTGCTACGTGATTTGTATTTTTCAACCCAACGAGTATTGGCTCGGGGTAAAGAAAAACCGATTGATGTCAAAGCGCGTGTTAAAGAGATCCAAGCCAAAGCTAAAAAAGAGCTTATCCGGCGTGGTCTAAAAGAAAAAGATATGGATACACTCTGGTCTCGATTCAAGTCTGATTACTTTTTACGCCATCAGCCAGCCCAAGTTGCTTGGCACGCTGAAGCCATATTAAAACACCATCACGACGAACCATTAGTATTAATGTCTAAACATACAACGCGTGGTGGGACGGAGCTTTTTGTCTATAGCAAAGATAAACCCAAACTGTTTGCCACGGTAATGACCGTTTTAGACAATAAAAACATCAATGTTCATGATGCTAACATCATGACATCAAAAGATAATTACGCATTAGACACCTTTGTTATTTTGGAACAAGATGGCGAACCTATTATTCAATTATCACGTATTCAAAGTATTCGAAAAGCACTCGAAAAAGCCTTAGCCAGTGAAAATCCAAAACTGCCGAAGTTTAGAAAATTAGCACGGATCATGAAACCTTTTAATGTTGCGACTCATGTGAGTTTCTTACCTAGTGCCCGTCATGGTACAAGTATGATGGAATTAATTACTTTAGACACACCCGGCTTATTAGCCAAAGTAGGTGACACCTTTTATCGTTGTAATGTGACATTGTTAGCGGCCAAAATTACCACTATTGGCGAACGTGCAGAAGACTTTTTTATTTTACAAAACCAAAGTGGTGCGGCACTTAATGAGCCACAACAGCAACAATTAGCAGACGCGCTAACACTCGCATTAAAGTCATCTAATTAATGTTAATCTTGAAACACGCTACTTATAATCATTTAACACTGGGAGAAAACAATGGAGGCTTTACGCCAACGCATTGAAGCAGCATTTGAAACACGTCAAGACATCTCACCTTCAAGCGTCGAACCAAGTGTTCGCGCCGATGTTGAAACCGTCATCAATATGCTCGATAAAGGCCAAGCACGAGTTGCTGAAAAAATTGACGGTGAATGGCATGTTCATCAGTGGCTAAAAAAAGCGGTATTACTGTCTTTCCGCATTTTTGATAACGGTGTGATAGAAGGTGGTGACACTAAATATTTCGACAAAGTGCCACAAAAGTTTACCCAATATGACGAGGCTCGTTTTAAAGCTGAAGGCATTCGAGTTGTGCCACCAGCCACAGTTCGTAAAGGTTCATTTATTGGGAAAAATACCGTATTAATGCCATCTTACGTTAACCTAGGTGCCTATGTAGATGAAGGCACAATGGTTGATACATGGGCGACGGTTGGTTCATGTGCCCAGATTGGTAAAAACGTACACTTGTCTGGCGGTGTTGGTATTGGCGGCGTTTTAGAACCATTACAAGCAGGGCCAACCATTATTGAAGACAACTGCTTTATTGGCGCCCGCAGCGAAATCGTTGAAGGTGTGGTAGTTGAAGAAGGCAGTGTAATTTCAATGGGCGTGTACATTGGCCAAAGCACGCGAATTTTTGATCGTGAAACAGGCCAAGTACATTATGGCCGAGTTCCTGCCGGTTCGGTTGTCGTATCAGGTAACTTGCCATCAGCTTGCGGAACATACAGTTTATACGCAGCGATTATTGTTAAAAAGGTCGATGCTAAAACCCGTGGTAAAGTGGGTATTAATGAGTTATTACGTATCGTTGACTAATTTACTGTCAACGATAAAACAAAGAAAAGGCTCCTAGGAGCCTTTTTTTTGTCAAAAATATCGATGTAACACCAAATATGCAAAACAAAATAGGTGTTTTTTTACTACTATCATCTCTATCTATTTAGCAATGCATGCGCCAATATTTTCCACGTTAGCATACCAATGACCTGTTGCTTATCATTATGAACAATCATGTAATTAACATTGATTTTTTCCATCGCCAATTTAGCATCATTCAAAATGGTATGATCGGTAATCATATTGATTTTATGTTGCATCACTTGATGCACTCGCTTGTTAAGTAAGCTCCTATCCGCTGCACGTTCTGCTGCTGTATTTAAAAATGGGCTGTGCCAAAATGCTAAAATATTGTTGTCTATCACACCAATAGGACTACGGTTTCTTTCTGACAATACCACTGCAACATCCATTTGAGCTTTTTTCATCATCGACTCTGCGTGCTCAAGGGTGTGGTATTCCTCAAGAAACACCACTGGCGCTAATGACAAACCACTGACGTATTCCTCTTCCTTAAAATCTTCAACAGCCAAAATATCAAGACAAGTATCAACAATAACCTCATCGTACTCTTTGCCTCTGCCTTTAAGTAACTCTTGGGTTAACACTTCCATTCCAAGTGAAGGTCGATACGGTCGATGACTGAGAATAGAATCTGCAACGTCAGCCACTGCAATGATTTTAGCTTCAAGTATAATGTCATCAGCTTTTAATCCTTTGGGGTAACCAGAGCCATCTATGCGCTCATGATGTTGAAGGATCATTTGCTTGATAGGCCATGGGAACTCCACTTCATCAACGATTAATGCACCATGCTCTGGATGCTGCTTAATTAGACCAAATTCAGCATCACTTAATCTAGCTGGTTTGGATAAAATTTGGCTAGGAATAGCCAGTTTGCCAATATCATGGATTAACGAACCCAGTTTTAACCCTTCCAAAATCTCCGGTGCTAATCCCATTTTTTCGCCGATTAGATAACTTAACTGTGCTACTGACTTTTGATGCCCAGCGGTATACGCATCTTTGAGTTCAAGCGCTTCAGAAATGGCGCCAATGAGCTGAACCAAAATTAATGTCATCTTTTCTTTTTGGGATTTAATAATACTCGACTGCCTTGATACAGCTTTCATGGTGCGAGGCAGCTCTACGCTATGCCATAAAATAGTGGAAAATATCGTCAACGATTTGGCATCAACTTGAGTATAAGGTTTATCGCGATTGCCAACCCCAATAATACCAACCAATTTTTTTCGGTAATGAATGGGGATACATAAATGGTTTTTAAAAGCGAAAAAACCTTCTTTTTGAGTTTTATTGTTAATCAACTCAGTTAAGTCATTGTGAATAACCGCTTTGCGAGTGTTAATGGTTTCAGCCCATATCCCCGTATCAGCACGATATTCCTGCTGTTTAGGGATATCAAAATAATCAGCAACCGATTCATTCCAAGCCGTCTTGGTTATTTGGTTATTTTTTTCGTCAACAATATGTACATAACCGACTTTCGATTGCGTTAACGACAAACCTTGTTTTATCGCGGTAGCAAATACCATATTACCGCTAGCATTAATAACTTCTTCAATCTGATTAAGCCAATCATCACTTGATTGTATCGCTTGGTGATAATCAGGATGTAATTCGGTGAGCCAAGCTTTATCTAACTCGATTTCAACTACTGAAATACACCAGTGTTCATCACTTTCTTCTATTGGGATGATAGTGGCTTGTAACGCACGACCTTTATCATCCACAAAATTGAGAATATGACGACCTTGGCGTTCTTTAAAGTTTATATCGTCTAGTTTTAATGTGGAAAAAGTATTTGAAAGCGGTTGCCTTAAAATAGCAGAGATAGGTTTTTTAACGAATGTATAAAGTGATTCGCTCAGTTTAATCAACTCAAGCCTATTATTAAAAATCCCCCAGCACAGCCCAATACTTTTAGGTAGCTCTGATGGTTTTAAGAAAAAATTAGCTTTCTGTAACATCCTGTCCCCTATTCCCTACTTAAACAGACCGATAAATTCATACCAATTGAATAGAGTATTGGATGATGTCTAATATCGTCATACTGTCATTTACGGGTAATTAATAAAATTAATTTACCTTAAAAATAGCATCATCGGATGTTATATCAAATGATGCATTTCTGTGTTATTTAAAACACAACTGTTTTATTACCGTACACCACAACTTGTTCATTTAATACTAATTGAAGTGCTTTACTTAATACACTTTTTTCAACATCGCGACCATTGTGCGCTAATTCGGCAGCACTAAAGCTGTGATCTACCGAAATGACATCTTGCTTTATAATCGGTCCTTCATCCAAATGATTATTAACAAAATGGGCGGTTGCACCAATAATCTTCACGCCACGATCCCAGGCTTGCTTATAAGGTGAAGCGCCAATAAATGCAGGGAGGAATGAGTGATGAATATTGATAATTTTATCTGCAAATGCTGATACAAACTCAGGGGTTAACACGCGCATATACTTTGCTAATACTACAAAATCAGGATCATACGGTTTAATGACTTTTAGCATGGCTTGTTCGTGCTCTTGGCGATTTAAGCCTTCATGAGTCACATAGTGAAATGGTATGTCAAACTTTTCAGTTAATGGCTGTAATACATCGTAATTACCCACAACGGCAGCAATTTCAACATCAAGACCGCCATAATACGACTTCATTAAAATATCACCCAAGCAGTGGGCTTCTTTTGTCACCATGATCACGATACGTTTTTTACCCATATCGACTAGTTTCATATGATTTTTTGCCGGTAAGACATCACGAAGTTCACTTAACAAACGTTCATCATCAAATTGGCCCTCGAGTTCAGCACGCATAAAAAAGCGCCCTTGGGCATGGTCAACAAATTCAGTGTTTTTAATAATATTTAGCTGATTGGCAAAACACACGCTAGTAATTTTTGCGATTAATCCTTTGGCATCTGCACAATCGGTAATTAATACTTTGCGCTGCAGTTGCTTTGGGTTGGTTTCAATGGATTGATGACTCACGCTTACGACTCCTCTATAACGATTGTCTATTAGTGTGCCATTGAAAAGGAAATTTGGGTGATGTTTTTAATAAAAAATTATCATAAATGCCAAAAAGAGCACAGAGTTCTGGGGCGGTGTATCTTCTGCGGTCAAAACTCACTCAAAATATAGAGAGTGCAATCACTCTAGCGTGTAGTAACGGGTAAACAAACTCCCCTATCGACGTGAATCGAGATACTTTTGTAGCAATTTTCGTAATGATTCAGCTTTGGTGCCATAAACCACTTGAACACCTTTCCCCATAACGACAACACCTTTAGCGCCTAAACGCATCAGTCGCGCTTTATCAATTAAGTTAGCTTGATTAACACTGATACGTAAGCGGGTTAAACAAGCATTTATTTCGACAATATTATCTCGACCGCCTAAAGCTGAAATCATCGATATCAAGCTTTCTTTAGGTTCCGCAGGTGCATCGTTTTGTTCGATTCGCCCAGGCGTTTTTAAATTAAATGCCAAAATACTTGCCCTAAAAATTGCGTAATAAATAATGGCTGTCAGTGGACCCAAGATCCAAATCCAATGGGTGTTGGCAGAGCGGGAAAACAATAAACTGAAATCAACCAGACCATGTGAAAATACTATGCTGTGGTGCACTTCTAACAAAATACACACGCTATAGGCAATACCAGTCAATAATGCATGAACAATAAACAAAATAGGCGCAACAAACATAAATGCAAATTCAATGGGCTCCGTTACTCCCGTTAACCAACTTGCTGTTGCGGCGGAAAGCATAATACCTGCGACGCGATTGCGCTCAGATTTGTCAGTACAGCGCCAAATAGCTAATGCAGCAGCGGGTAACCCCCACATTTTAATAAGGTAGCCCCCAGCAAGATTCCCCGCCAGTGGATCCCCTGCTAAGTAGCGCGCAACCTCACCCCGAACAACTGTTTCTTGATTAATATATTGCCCCACTTCGAGATAAAATGGTGCGTTCCAAATATGATGTAGCCCCAATGGAATCAGCAAACGTTCGACCGTTCCATAAACCCCAAAGGCAATAGCTGGATCTTGATATACAGCCCAATCCGACAGATGTTCAATGATGGTCGACAATGGTGGCCAAACATGAACGAGTAAGTACGCCAACAACATAGACAAGGGGATAACAATTATAGGGGCACTACGACGACCTTCAAAGAATGAAAAAATAGCAGGAAATGTAATATGTTGGCTAATATTGACGGCTAAACATGTTATTGCGCCAACGAGCATTCCACCAGCAATTCCAGTATCAATGGTTTGCATTCCCCATAAAGGCCGAGAAACAAGACCATAAATATTCGTCAGCGCCCCCATCGTCGATAAGAACACCCCAAAACCAAATACGGCTGAAAATGCAGCGATACCTTGATCACGGCAAAAACCAATGGCTATCGCAACACTAAACAGTAAGGGCATCATGGTAAAAACCAGATTACCCACCGCAGACAACACAGTATTTAATTCTGTTGGAATAAAAGGTAACGGATTAACAGTTAACCCCAACATCACCCCTGCGGCAGGTAAAATAGCAATAGGAATAAGCAGAGCCTGACTTAGACGCTGGGCAAATTTAAACCACTGTTGCGAAAAATAACTTACGCTACGTCGACCGAGGTGACGGCTTTGTGCCAACTGGCTATCCATGATTTAGCATCTATTTCGGGCTCCATCGTTTCACAGGCATCAATCTCTAATCGTTCGGTAAGTGGTTGTGCACCTAACTCAATGAGTAATTCATCAAACTGCTTTATTGCTCCGCAAAAGGTTTCATAACTTGAATCGCCTAAGCCAATTAGGCTATATCGTAGTGAGGGTAAATAGGGAGCATTGGATTTAAGCTCATTAAACCATGGCGCGATATCGTCAGGTATATCGCCATGCCCTGTAGTCGATGACACGATAATCAAGAACTCATCTTGAGGAGGTACAAAACCTGATAATTCATTAGGTTGCCAAAGTTTAGCTGTAAAACCTAATTTTGCAATTGTCTTAGTCACTGTTTCTGCAGTAAATTGCGCACTACCATAAACGGTGCCAAAAACAATATTGACCTTTTTCATGGTATACTTTCCCCTTAATTGTAATACGATATAAAATACCTTGAGTCTTAGTAACTTACCTTACTGTATTCTTTTTGTCTCTCACAAGTATCTTTATTAAGTAATTTAAATCGATATGATCAACATCGGTTGATCCAAATAAAACAACGCAATAACGGAATCAAGACGATGCGACAAGTGAGCAGAAAGCGAAAACTAAAATTACAACACAAATTCGCCCACATTCGCCGCAACTATTACTTCCATATAGAACAACAGCAACACGACCCTTTACCTAGTATTCCTGAGTTTGAAAAACTAAAAGCATTGCTTATTAATCGAATGAATTAACATAATATTATACTTTCTTCCGATGATAATTGATCATCGTTCCAGCCAAATGCAGTGAAAACATCTAACCACTGCCGTTCTAATTCTGTTTCTATATGCATTGGTTGTTGAGTCACAGGATGAATAAACTGCAGACTTTTTGCAATCAACCACAAACGATTAATATTAAAATGTTCACGGAAAAACTTATTTTGCTTGCCATCGCCGTGAGTTGTGTCCCCAACGATTGGGTGGCGTAAATGGGCCATATGACGACGTAATTGATGTTTACGGCCAGTCTGAGGACTTAATCTTATCAGCGCATAACGGCTTGTTGGATAACGGCCAGAACTAAAAGGAATTTCGGTATTCAATAACGGTTGAAAGTCAGTCACCGCATCTTGCGCCGCTTTGTTAGGATCAACGTGTTTATCACCTAAATCATCAAACTCTTGCTTAAGAGCATAATCTAACGTGCCAGACTCATGCATGTTGCCTCGAACAATAGCCAAATACAGCTTTTTAATTTGATGTTCAGCAAACTGCTCGCAAAGTAGACGCGCCACTTCACTGGATTTAGCAAATAACAAAACCCCTGATGTAGGTCTATCTAAACGATGCACAGGGAAAACATGACAACCCACAATGTCACGGGTCATTTGCATCGCAAAAAAACGTTCTCTACGAGCAAGATAGCTACGATGAACTAATAAACCAGCAGGCTTATGAATTGCCACAATATGCTCGTCTTCGAATAACACCTCAATATGAGGCGGTTGTTCATCTGACACATGATTATGCTCTATATCTGTCACAGCCGTTTCAATATCGTCAACATTAAGTGGATCATACAACTCATCATTATCTAATGGATATTGTGCCTCGTTATCTTTTGATATCATGTTGTTATCGCTTTAGTTCTCTAGTATTAAAATAAGTTGATTACTGACCCATTGCTCGGGCTAAGAAATGGGTATACGTATGTAAAAATTTGATTAGCAAGCCTAATGCTGATTTAACAGCGAATCAAAACGTCGTAATAAACAAATCACGTCATGATAATGAGCCATATTTTGCCATACTTGCTCAGCCATTGGCGCAAGTGCCATATTCGTTGGTAAAGGATGCTCCTGAACAATTATCTCGGTCATCTTAGGAATAAAAATAAACTGTAACCATTGCTCGAACGCCATGGTATCGCAAGCAAAAGGGGCACTACTGGCTAACGCTAATGTCGTAGGCGGCTGTTCAGACCAAAGCTGACTATCTTTAAGTAGTTGTTCTAATTTAATTAAGTGATTTTGACTGGTTAAATAAAGCATAAACGTTAACGACAATATCGAGGCTATGTCGGAATATGATATCATTTACCCTCTTGAATACCCATCCAACTCGTTTGATTTAGTGAAGATACCATGACCGAAATAACCACCTTAAGCCAATTTCTAACCACAGCAAACACCCAATTTCAAATTTATGATTTAGGCCGTCGGGTTCAGCATATTGATATGTTGGCATTTCACCAAATCGATTCTTTATTGGCACCATATCCCTATCCTATTCAAGGGCATGCACAATTTGCCATCGTGTTTTGGCAACAACAGCAACAGCCGTATATTTGGTTTGTTAAATTACCTTTAGACGAGCAAGGTTTGTTGTCACCTGCGCCACGCACGCAATTTATAAAAATGATACTAGAAGCTCTGGGACGTGATCCAACTCAAGCATTAACTGAGCAACAGCAAGAACAATTGGCTAATCATCCTTTCAGCTTTAAACCCAGTCAACACAAGTTAGCGCTGTTTAATGCTCTCGTTAGATTGCAACTAGGTCAGCCAGCATCAAGTCAATATGAATTTGCTGCACAGTATTTGTCTGGTCAAGCTGCAACCGATTCATGGCCACAATTAGGCTTACAGGGATTAGCTGATATTTGCGTACGCGCACATCAATTTAATCATCTTGATGACATAATAAATGCTCTTGATAACACGCCTATTGAACTTAAAGCGGCACTTTGCCAGTGCTTAGAACACATTAACATTGAAGAACGACTTGCTAAGCAATTATTGAAACAATTCACACAAGCAGACGCCTCTATTAAAGTGATGTATTTAGCGGCATTAGCAGCTAATGTTCAATACAGCATGGCAGCAATTAAACTCTTAAATGAACAACAATTATTAAATGACAACGCACTGATAACCATTGCAGCACGCAACTGGTTAGCTTTAAAAGATGATGTCACTCGTAAACTTTATTTAGAAGCATTAGCAAAACAACCACAGCACTTCTTTAATCAAGTATTTGCTGATATCGTGGCAATACCTAGCTTACGTTCAGGATTGTTAGCAGATTTAAGGCATCCTGACAGAAGTGTACAATTAGCAACCGCTATTGGCGGATTATTCAGAGCAACCAGCCTATGATGAGTGATTTTTTATTAATTGTTGCTTTAGTCGTGGTAGCGGCTTTTTTTTGGCAACTCCGACAAATGGCAGAATTAAGCCGAACGCTTACCGAGCAAGCTTGTAAAAAACAAAACGTTCAACTGCTTGCCATAGCCATGGTCTCTGCACGCCCTAGTATTGGTGGTAATACCGGGATTTGCTGGAAAGCTAAATTTATGTTCGAATTTAGCACCGACGGTATCAACCAATATCGGGGCCATATTTTAATGCATGGTAATCGAGTCACAAAAATTGAATGGCCAATTTTTCCAGAACCAGAATGGATGGATGCCCCGATGGCCAGTGGTAAATTTGGTGGATGTGGCAGTAGTAAAAGTTGTGGTTCAGGCAAATGCCATTAAAGATCTGTATGAGGCTTAATACCAATCTCATTAAATATCTGGTCAGTTCAGATTCTCTCAGGTTTTTCAATTCAAGGCACATTGATGTAGAAATGGTTGTTCCCTTTTAAATCGATGTAACACAGAAGTGGAATACCTGAGAGATTCCATTCTGGCGGGTTTCAAAGTCCTTTATGCTTCGTTAGATGCTTTCAAAATACGACGGCATGGTCTATTTTTTTCCATAAAAAATAACACATTCCCACCATCCATGGCGGTCAGATGCTGGAGGTAGAGTAACGCAGGAGCTTGTTACCGAGGATCACTATTCGCTTCAATCATCTGCCTTGCCTACTGCACTTTGAACTCCCGCTGAAAGATCACATATTTAATAGGATTGGTATAAAAAGCACTGACACAGAAAAATGCCAAAAGAAAGGCCACGACAGTAACTGCCGTGGCCTCTTTTATCTCTTGTTAAGCTTTCCTGCTATAACTGTGCTCCCTGCACCATCCATGCGTATCGCTTGCTTCCTGCTCTATCCTTGTTCAATCCTTGATGTTCCATGTACAGTTAAGTACTTTCCTTCTTACTCGATTATCCTTTGACCGAGCCTGCTCCATCCTGAGCGTGTCCTTATATCATCCATGAAATTCTTAACAACATATCCTGTCGCAAGTCATTTGCGTAGAATCTTGCATCCATTGCACACTATCATCCTGATAATGTTATAAAACTCACTTAATCCGCTGTTGCGTCCATTGAGCAAGTTTAACGTTTCATCCTGAAACTCAATACTGTCCATTATGTCCATATACTCATGGTCATCCGAGACCTCTTTACTGCCTTGTTATGTTCCGTCCTAGGAACGAGATAAATAATAATTCATTTACCTCTACGTAAACAGGTACCTCTAAATGATTAAAAATGCCCACTAAAAACAGGAAATAAAATATACAATTAAATCAATAATTTATACGTGTCAGCGTAATATCCGCTGCCATTTAGGTGATTCGTCTCACACGCTTTGTGAGATATCTCTCACAAAAACGCAAGCTAAAAAGGTAAACAACAAGTTAACCATTAACATTCACGAAACAAATAAACATACTCAACTTACCAATAAGAGCATGTTTTTCCAATCCAACGAACAGCCTTAAAGGTTGGTATTATACCAATCTTATTAAATATGTGATCTTTCAGCGGGAGTTCAAAGTGCTGTAGGCAAGGCAGATGATTGAAGCGAATAGTGATTCTATTTTGAAAGCATCTAACGAAGCATAAAGGACTTTGAAACCCGCCAGAATGGAGTCTCTCAGGTATTCCACTTCTGTGTTAAATCGATTTAAAAGGGAACAACCATTTCTACATCAATGTGCCTTGAATTGAAAAACCTGAGAGACTCTGAACTGACCAGATATTTAATGGGATTGGTATTAACAATACTCTTGAAGATAGATAATGTTGTCACAAACTTTTTTAAGTTGTATTTCATCATGACTTATCAGAATGAGTGCACATTGTTTTTGACGAGCAGCGTTGACGAGTAATAACATAATCTGCTGTGCAGTGATGGGGTCAAGCCTAGACGTAGGCTCATCGGCAACCAGTAATTTGGGAGATAACAACATTGCTCTCAACAACGCTACCCGTTGAAGTTCACCCCCACTTACATCATGACTGCAACGACCTAAAAGCGCGTTAGATAAGTTCAATTGTTGTAACATTGGTGCAATATTTTTAGCGTCCACCCCATGAAGACGAATAACATCCTGAAGTAACGTTTGCAGTGGTACAGCAGAACTAAAACTACTTGGCGGATCTTGATAAAGCTTTAACTTTTGTTGTCGAGAAACCTCTTCATTCCAATGAATTACGCCAGAATGAGGCGCTAACAAGCCAAGTAGTGTATCTCCCAAGGTGCTTTTCCCACAACCGCTGTCACCGTAAAGCCCAATAATTTCACCTTGATGCAAAGTAAATGAAAGATCGCGAAACAGCATTTTACCATTACGTTGTTGTTCTAAATCCTTAACAACAAGTAATGGCTGTTTAACATCATTGTTACCCATGAAAGGCCAATGACAAGGAGATGCTGCAATTAATGCCTTAGTGTATTCTGTACGTGGAGCACCTAAAACCGCTACCGCCTCTCCCTGCTCTAATACCTGCCCATGACGCATCACGATAATTCGACCACCTAATTGCCGTGCTACATCGACATCATGGGTAATAGTGAGAAGGCCACCATCCTTTGTTTGTGCTTGAAGTAGCCGAACAATACTATCTCGTTGACGAGTGTCCAATCCTTTGGTTGGTTCATCAGCTATAATAATACTTGCACCTGCGGCAGTTGCAGCAGCAAAAGCAAGCCTTTGAGCCATGCCGCCGGACAGTTGTGATGGTAGTTTGTGCAACATATCAGTCAGTCCAAGCTTTTCTAACTGTTCCTGTGCAGCATCATTGGCTTGTTGAGAAGACAAGCCCAAAACGTCTTTGTGTACTTCAGCAACTTGTTCATGGCCTTTCATAACAGGATCAAGCGACTGCCAAGGCTCTTGCGGTAACATGGTCAAATAACGCCCCCAATATTGGCGTCGTTGAGAGGCGGTCATTGGTTGATGGTTAAGCGAAATAATGCCTTCATAACTCAAGCTGTGAGACAACGTGCCCATAATCGCATGTGCTAATAAACTTTTACCAGAGCCCGTTTCTCCCAGAATGGTCAAAGGTTCCCCGCGCACAAGCGTCAATGAAAGTGAATGCACCAAGGTATTTGATGCTGAAAAAATATTCAGGTCCTTAATAGTAATAAGTTCATTCATATTTTCTGTCCAGCGAGCAAATTAAAACCCAGCACCATCAACACCATCACACATAAAGGCTGTAACAATACCCATGTTGCTTGGGCAAAATAAGGGAACAGTTCGACAATCATCAATCCTAATTCAGATGTTGGCGGTTTGAGTCCTGCATAAACAAAGCCCGTTGAAGCCATCATTAAAATAGATGTCGCGGCACCAAATACCGCCAATGTCAGGACGTTACCTGAAATAGCTGGCCATATATGGCGGCGGAACAGATACCAACGGCCAAAACCTAACATCATAGAAGATTGCAGTTCAGGGCCATTAATCAAAGGTTGTACTGTTGCTCGTACCACTCGGAAATATTCCACCCAGAGCGTCATTGAAATACCAAGATAAAGCATTAAAAAAGATCCTGGAGACAAGCCTGCAACTAGCAGCACAAGAACTAACCCTGGCAACGACATTACAATGTTAGCAAAAAAATTGATTGTGGCATCAACCCGCGGACGACTCCATGCAGCAATAACCCCTAATGAAATACCCACAAAAGCGGCTGAGGCAACACAGAGAAAACTAAGTCCAAATGATAATCTAATTGCAGCAGCAAGCCGCGCTAGCATATCGCGACCAAACTGATCTGAACCGAATGGAAACTGTTTACTACTGTGAGCAAAGCTATGCTGTAGATGTTGAACATTAGGTTGATCATACCCCAACAAAGGCACAACCCATGCGCTAAGCAACAACATCAACAATATTGCACAGCCAACCCATTGGCTAAGACTAAGACGATTTACAAAATCTCTTATCATGTCGTCTTACTCCTAGGATCTAACAGATAACAACAACTATCTACCAGGGTATTGATCATCACAAATAGCATTCCACAAATCAGTGCGGTGCCCTGTAACATCGGAATATCACGGGAAAATACGGCATGAGAGAGCCCATGACCAATACCAGGCCAAGCAAACAAGCTTTCGACCATGATGACCCCTTCGATTAGCCCCACAAGCTGGATCCCCATAAAAGCGACTACAGGCAAGGCTATATTACGTATCCCATGTCGTTTAAATGCTTGCAGATTACTCAGCCCTTTTATCTTAGAAAATAAATAATAATCACTGCGGATCACGCTAAGCGTACTGTTTCTGATAACTCGACTTGAAAGTGCAGCAAGACTTAGTGCCAGCGTCAATGCCGGTAGCACAAGATGGGGAAATGAATCAAAACCAGCAACCGGAAACCAGTTCAATTTTAACGAAAACAATAAAATTAAAATAAGTCCAAGGCAGAAAACGGGTTGCGATCTGAGTAACGTTGAAAGAAATAATCCGCCGTGATCAATCCATTTATTAGCCTGAAAACCACAAGCAAGCCCCAGGGGTATTGCAATAAGCACTGACAATATTATGGCCGCAAACGCCAATAGTAAGGTATAGCCTAACTGGTGTTGTAGTTCAGTTATTATCGGATTACCGCTCACCAAGCTGGTCCCTAAATTGAATTGCAGCAATTCGCCTAACCAGTGAAAATATTGTAGCCAAGCGGAGTTATTTAATCCTAATTCTTGGCGAACCGCTGCCGCCGCAGAGGCTGTCACAGCGTCCTCTCCATAGCGCCCAGCTGCTATTCTATATCCCATATCACCAGGTAGCATGCGGCTTAACATAAAAGTGATTGTCCCGACACTCCATGCCATCATTAACAATTGAATAAGACGTTTAATTAAGATGTCTTTCACTGCTGCAATTCCATATCTGCGATGTGAAAAGAGCGTTCATATGGATCAAAACTAAATCCATTCACGCGCTTAGCAACTGCAGATTGCTGAACATAGTAGAGTACAGGGATCATCGGTAAGGCATCAGCAAGATGAAGACTCAATTGCTGGGCATCGCTAATGTAATCTGCATCTGCAACCTGTGTTGCATGATCTAGCAACTGAAAAAAAGCAGGATCATTCCAGTTCATTGGCCCCCAACCTCCGCCTTGAGGAGTACTAAAGTCTGCTAGCAGTACCGTCAAAGGATCTGGAATATTGGCAAAATTACGTGCCATTAATGCGGTTTGCAAAGAACCATCCGCATGACTAGAGGGAATCGCACTAGCATTTTCCATTTGCACATTAAGTGTCACACCAAGTTTGGCCCATTGTGCTTGTATTGCTGTAGCAATCACAATGAGCTCGGGTCTATTGGCATATGTCACCATATTGATGTTGAAGTGTTTTCCTTGTTTAAACAGCATCCCTTTACTGTCCAATTGCCACCCTTCATTAGCTAACAACATTTGTGCTTTAGCAATATTCTGATCAGGTACATCCAGAGTAGACACATGCCAATTCCCCATTGCGGGACCAAAAATTTGATTAGCTTCCGAGCCAGGAAGATGCATGATGCCCTCTGCAATGCCTTTACGGTCAATGGACAAGCTTAGCGCTTGGCGTACTTGTGGTGAACACAACAACGGATCGGCAATATTCAACTTAATAAGAATGGTTCTAGGTATTGCCGTTGAATTAACGTTAACCTCAGGTGCATTTTTTAATAACTGAACACTAGCTGGGTCCAAGTTGTAAACAACATCAGCGCTCCCCCCTTGCACCATCAATGCCCGACTTTCAGAACGATGGCCAGTAATATAATTAACGAAAGGAATATGCGCTTTGGTCCCGTAATATTGCTCAAAGCGACTCACATTGGTCATATGAGGCGGCTCAAATTCGCTCATCATATAGGGCCCAGTTCCGAGTAAGTGAATAATCTGATCATTCTCATCGAATGACGCTGGCGCCAAAATTGCGGTGGTATAATTGGTCAGTACCGCAGCAAAAGGACGGTAGGTATGTTTTAGTTTAAATTCAACGGTATGAGGATCGATAGCTGATACTTCTGCGACAAGATGAGTATCAAATGGTGCAGGTTTACTGAGGCCTATTTGCAAACTTTTCACCACTGCGGAAGCATCCATAGGCGTTCCGTCATGAAACACAACATCTTTCCTGAGGAAAAAACGCCATACGTTTGCTTCTTTGTTACTTTCCCAAGCACTGGCTAGCCCAGGTTTCAGCTCACCACTATTGCTCACATCAACTAGGGTTTCAGTAATTTGCAAACGGCTAAAAATATACCCTGCTTTAGCCAAATCCAGGCTAATAGGTTCAAATGGACCACTAATTGTCAGCAAGTCTTGTCTAGGTGGTTGTGTGCATCCATATATAGAGGACAAAAGGACAAAGGAAAGTACGATAAAAGCAATCTTGTTGAGTAAATACTTAATTATGAGCCCCGGGGAAAAGCTAAATTGAATGTCGCTCATTTTTTCCTAAAGCGCATAAAATTACTGCCAAAGAGGTCACATTATTTTGAAATTAGTTAAACAACTCATGTATTTCCACTGTCCATGAGCCATACCCCCTCTCTCACAGAACTTTTTAGACTATGGTTTTAGGCCGAGTTTTAACCTATTTATTGACAAATGTATATTCCATACTCACACCCACACATCATTACTCGCTTTAAGGTCGCTGTCTGCATTCCCCGTATTAACAACCCCCTTTGGCTCAATAATCATAATTTTACATTCATGATCAGCGACAGGTTTATGCTCTTTCCCCATTGGAATAACAAACATTTCACCCGATTCTAACGTGACTTTTCCGTCTCGAAACTCAATCTCTAAAATACCTTCAATGACAATAAATACTTCATCTGTATCAGGGTGATGATGCCAAACAAACTCTCCTGCCACTTTGACTAATTTAAACTGATAATCATTCATTTCTGCAATGACACGAGGGGACCAATGCTCGGTAAATTTAGAAAATTTATCTTTAAAATTAATAGTTTCGAACTGCATGTCAACTCCATATCTTGATTTGTCACTAACAATCCTAAACAATTTAAAAATATAAAGACAGTCTTTATACGCGCACGCTTCTTTATTAGTCTTTTTTGACGTAGAGAACGTATGCCTTCAAAAACAGCCTCAAATAACATTTCCGCTAAAAACAAAAAAGCACAACCTTAAATGATTAAGGTTGTGCCCGTAACGCTTTTGTCAGCAATCCTACTGAAAATTTGCTCCCTGCATCATCCTTGTAAAGATGCTTCCTGCGGTCCTTTCCCTGTGCTCATTTCCCTGATGCTATATTAAACCAAGCTTCTTATGAGTTTAACTCCATTGAACAGTCTATCCATTAACTGAGTGGCCAAACGAGTCCATCCATTGACTTATCCATTCTGCATCCAGCAGTCATTTCCATTTTTCCTTGTGTTGACAAATTAATGTCTTCACTCATCCTTGATTCGGCTATCCATTTACCGAGCTTATGCCCTACACCATGGGCGTGTCCTAGTATCATCCTTGATATTCTTAAGCACCATAATTCTTATTTCTCATCCTAAGAAAACCAAATAATGAAGCGCTTTCGATAACAATATAGTAACTCAAACCTGAAGCCAGAAAAGCCACAAAATGGAACAGATATAATTATTTTACCTATCTAAAAAAACAGCATAAACTTAACACTTTGATTTTAAATAATTAATACACGACAATTTTGCTAAACACTGACAACTTGAGATAAAATACCTTACAGGCTTGTAAGAGATGGCTTACAAAAGTAAGAGCAAGTTAATACTGAGGATTTATTTTCGCCATAAGCGCGATATCATTTGCCCAAACATGACCCAATCGGCTAATAAACTGTATAACGGATAAGTAAATGTGGCAGGTCTGTTTTTTTCAAACATAAAATGCCCTACCCACGCAAAGCCATATCCAACAACAGGTAACCACAGTAGCTGCCACCAATGTTGGTTTATCAGAGTATTGACGACAATCACTAAAATAATACTACTGCCAACGTAGTGTAATCTTCGACATATAGGATCTTGATGTTGCGATAAATAAAATGGATAAAACTCTGCAAATGAAGAATAACGCTTAGATTCCATTACTCACTCCTTGTTAATAACCCCAGCCAATAAATCAACTTGTTGGGTAAGAGGTTATTCTATTATTAGATTATGGATTACTATAAAACAAAATTTCTCCGTCAACGTTACCAATACTAACGGTCGAAATACTGTTAAAACCTTGCTTTGTAAACGCTTGATGATGCAGAGAATTACTAACAAAAACGCCTATTCCATCTAATCCTGGTTGTTCATCACACCAACTCAATACAGCTTGAATTAACTTTGCTCCGAAGCCTTTCTTCTGTTCATTGGGTGATAACGCAATAAATTGTAAAATGCCGCATTTTTGAGATGGCAGATGTTCTAAAATACGTGTTTCTTTTTGCATTAACCCTTGAGTTGATTTCCAACCCGTTCCCATCATCATTTTAAAACGCCAATGCCAATAACGCTCTTCTCCTAAAGGTACTTGTTGGGTAATAACGCACACAACACCAATCAGACGACCATCATCAAATAGGCCTATCAAAGGCTGTTCTTGTTGCCACAATTCATTTAATTCTTCACGAATTGCAGCCCGTAATTTTTGTTCATATTGTTGGTTATCATCTTGTCCAAGTATTTCCATAAAATATGGATCATCATGATAAGCGTTATAAAGAATAGAAGCCGCTACGCGCAAGTCTTCGGCTGTCAGGTACACTGCTCGTAAAGATTCCAAGGTGTTATTATCCATTTTTATTCCTTGTTTATTAACTCTCCAAACTTAACTTAACAAGTTTGAAACATTCTACAAGTTTTGTTTACGCATTAAGCCCATTAAAGGGGTTATCAATTTGAGTCGTTTGCAATTTATCCCGCCAAGACTGATACTAAAATTGTTTATATATTCATCAAGAGGAATACACCGAATGGACACTACATCAAATGATCTAAGCCACTTATTTCAACAATTGGGTTTACCTCATCATCAAGAAAACATTGAAGACTTTGTTAACAAAAATAAACTTGAAAAACACACGCTGATGATTGATGCAGATTGCTGGAATCCAAGCCAAAAAGCATTTTTGAAAGAAGCATTACTAGAAGACGCCCAATGGTCAGAAGTGATTGACCAATTGGACGTAATGATGCGGACTTAAATGTGAGCACTAGGTGACACAACTCGAGACTTAAATTTGTTTGTAGGCAGTGTCACCCCACCCGATTAAAGCATCATCACTAAATACAATTGGCGTACATTCATCTTTGGTTGTTTTACCATCACCTTCTGCCCACTGTGTTCGATAAAATAATACTTTAATGGACTGTTCGCCATGGTGTTGAGTTGACTGAGTATAGGCTTCATTAAAATCAGCACGGCCCATTAGCGTTGTCACTTGATCGCTGCTCATCCCCATAGAAAGTTTAGTTAAAAAGTCACGATTTCTATCTTGTTTTACTTGCCAGTAATCTGCATTTTTACCCAATTCATGATCACCAACACTAATAACACAACCGCTTAAACCTAGTGATGTTGTGGCGATTAATCCTGCTGCGATAAGTTTTAATTTCATATTGCATCCTTTTTGTTAAAATATAATCCACACTGTATTTACAAATTAGTTAAGCTAAAATCGTGCCAAACATTAACACTATGATTTATATGGACTTATATTTTACTGCGACGATAATTAGTGAATTTCACCCTCTATAATTAAGGAATTAAGCCAACAATGAGTCCAATTGAACAAGTACTTGCGGCAGCTAAGTCAATTGCCAACAATGGGCATTCCCCTAGCTTGGCACTGATAAAAGGTCGTTTAGGTAATAGCATTCCAATGCCAGTCCTAATCCAAGGATTACAACAATTTAAAGCACTGCCGAAGTCTGAGTGGCAAAATATACCTGAATTAAGCGATATCCCTTCTACTGAAAATTTTCCAGCAGAACATTTGGATCCTGTTATGGAATTACAGCAGCAAGTGAGCGATATGCAGCAACTTATTGTGCAACTCACTCACAGAGTCCACGAACTTGAACAACAAGCCAGCAAAATGAATCATAAGGCTAAATAATCCATGTTTGTTTTTGAACTGCGCTTTGAATGTTTTGCAGATACCACCATTGAGGCAGCAGAAAAAGCTATTAATGGTTTACTTGAGGCTTTGCGTGCCAACGGACAAATATTGGGTCGTGAACTTGCGGTAGCTTTCAACGAAGGCGAATTTAGAGTTCGCTTGTTATTACCTGAAAAAACCAGCCTCGCTAATCGTTATAATAGCCCGTGGGTAAAAATGACATTAGCAGGCTTAACAGCGGCTAAACTATTGGCTCCTAGAGAAAAATTTATCGGCCAAGACATTAATTCTGAAGCCAGCAACAATGACTCTCCTTCGTGGCAAGTCTTGTATACCAGCTATGTGCATATGTGTTCACCGCTTCGTAATGGTGACAACCTGTTACCTATTCCTTTGTATCAACTGCCCGCGACGTTTAATGGCGATCATAAACGCATCATAAAATGGCAAACAGAATGGCAAGCTTGTGATGAACTGCAAATGGCTGCAGCCACTAAAGCAGAGTTTGCAGCATTAGATGAAATCACCCGAGCTGACAGTGACCTATTTAGACGTGGTTGGGATTTACGTGGCAGGATAGAATATTTAACTAAAATACCCACTTACTATTATTTGTATCGCGTAGGTGGTGAGTCTTTAGAAAGCGAACTGAACCGAGCTTGTCCACGTTGCGGTTCACATGATTGGAAACTCGAACAGCCACTTTTGGATATGTTTCATTTTCGCTGTGAGCCCTGCCGAATTGTGTCAAATTTATCGTGGGATCATCAATGATCCCAATAAGCATTCAATAGCCGCATAGCTCAACGTCATTGAGAGATGCGGATTATGGCTATCATTATTTGTTTCCACGCAATGATTGCCACATGCTATTGATCCGCAGCCAGATCCCAGGATGATCGGTAACCGTAGTGGTATCTTCGACAGGTTTAACCGGTGGTTTGATCACCGGTGACAACTGTTCGATAAATTGGCTTAATGATGCTGCAATGTGAGTGCCTTGCTTCTGGCCAGGTATTTCTATCCACACGCTGCCGTCGTCATTATTCACTGTCAGCATTTCATCACCATCACCTAACACACCAATAAACCACGTCAGTGGCTGTTTGAGTTTTTGCTTCATGATTAAGTGACCAATTACATTTTGTTGCAAATTTTCAAAGTCGTCTTGATTCCATGCTTGGAGTAATTCACCGTCACCAAATGATGCTGTAAACGGTAATGGCGCTGAAAAATATTGGCCATAAAATGCATGAATATCTTGGTGTAACTGAATATTTAATGCATTTTCAACATTACTAAAATCAGCTTTATCATCACGCGCTACAGGTTGCCAGAATACGATTTCATCACTATTTGCATCAAAAGGCCCTTGAATACATATTGATGCCTCTCCCAAGGGATAATAGCGAGGAAATTCAGATAAAGTTCCTTGATATGAATGAAGATAATTTTTTATAAAGCAATCTAACGCAGATGAACAAGACACTTAAGCCACTCGTGGTTTATAATAAAACCATATTTTGACACGGAAACCGATTCGATGACACACAATCACGACCCTTATAGTGATGCTGCAGAATTAAAAGGCCTTACTTTAGGCTATGCAACAGCTTATCAAGCTGAATATGACGCGTCACTGCTACAAGGGGTTCCACGCAAGCTAAACCGTGATGCGATTGCATTAAGTGGTGAGCTACCTTTTCATGGCACCGATATCTGGACCGGATACGAATTGTCTTGGCTTAATGCTAAAGGCAAGCCGATGGTGGCCATTTTGGAAGTTCAGTTAGACATCAACAGTGCCAATTTGATTGAATCGAAATCGTTTAAATTGTACTTAAACAGCTTTAATCAAACAAAATTCGACAGTGTTGAAGCAGTGCAAGACATATTAACCCAAGATTTGAGCCTCTGCGCTCATGGTGAGGTGACAGTAAACGTTATCGAACCAAAACATTTTAATCTTGAACGTATTGTCGATTTACCAGGTACTTGTATCGATGACCTAGACATTGAAGTCAACGAATACGCGTTTAATCCAGATCACTTATTAGAAAGTACTGACTCAGATAAAAATGTTGCAGAAACACTAAACTCTAACTTATTAAAGTCGAACTGTTTAATTACTGCTCAACCTGATTGGGGCAGTGTGATGATCCGCTATCAAGGCCCTAAAATTGATCGTGAAAAACTGCTTCGCTATTTAATCTCTTTCCGCCAACATAATGAATTTCACGAGCAGTGTGTTGAACGTATTTTTGTCGATCTAAAGAAATACTGCCAGTGCGCTAAGCTAACGGTATACGCTCGTTATACTCGTCGTGGTGGCTTAGACATCAATCCGTATCGCAGTGACTTTGAAAATCCACCAGAATCAAACCGCTTAGCGAGACAATAATCGCTATCACCAATCGCGATATTAACTAAAAAGCCAATCTCTAAGATTGGCTTTTTGATTTATGCTCCCTGCATGATTAAAAATCATATGCATCATGCATCAGTTTTTCAATCATTTCTCTTAACCAAATACATGACTTATCTTGTTCATGTTTACTCGGCCAAATACTAAATAACTCAATAGGTCGAGTTTCAAACGGCAATTCAAGTAAATTAAGGTTAAATAATTGTGCATAATTTTTACTAAATGCGTAAGGCGCAATACCAATGGCATTTGATTTACTGATCAACGACAACATACTCAATATCGACGACTGTTCACAATATAACGTCCGTTGCGGTAATGGTTCATTGGAAATAATGTCAGCGACACGCATGTTGTCGCGATGAAAACGATACATGACATGTTCTGCAGCAAAGTAATCTTCACGACTCACACTATTATGTATTTGAGGATGCTGTTGACGTACAACACAGATAATTCGTTCTTGTGCGACCTTTTGAAAACGAAAAGTTTTGAGTTTTGGCGGCACAATATCAATTAATAAATCAACTTTTTGCATTTGTAAGTCTTGATATTGATCGTCCTCAAGCACGGGCGAATTTCGAAAGACCACTCTCACCGTTAAATTAGCTAACGCCTTATCCAAGTGCGGTTGCAGTAAATCAATCACAGCTTCATTAGCATATAGGGTAAATACCCGTGAAGAAGTATAAGGATCAAACTCGCTGATCCCCATCAATGTTTGTTCAATAGCATCAAGCATAGGTTGCACCGAATTAAAGATATGCAACCCTGTCGCAGTAGGTTCAATACCACGACCAATCCGAATAAATAACTCACAATCTAATGCGATTTTAAGACGATTTATCGCATTACTCACAGAAGACTGGGTTAAGGCTAATTGTTCAGCAGCACGAGTAATCGACGATTGCTGACAAACCACACAAAACACCCGTAATAAATTTAAATCTAAAGTTGATAATTTATGGCCCAATTCAACATTCATGTGCTTACCTTTATCATCAATACATTTACATTGTGAATATATTATAACCATTTAGCCATAGTTATCTTTTGGTGTTTATTCCTTAAGATAGGTTAATCAAGTTTAAAACCTATATTTTAATTTAACGAGGAATACCACTATGAACAAATCAATCATCGCACTATCAATGATAACAACACTTTCACTGAATGCATTTGCAGCACAACACGAACACGATCATCTAACGGTCGATTATCACGGCAAAGCAGCAACAGCTGCAACTGTTGCTCATAATGCTGCCTTAGCAAAAAGCCTTAATTTTGATGACAAAGTCGCTTTTGAGCGTTTTAGTAAAAACCAAATTGCTGAGTTCGACCAAGCTACCGCTGACATTTTACGTGCAGAATTTAGCTTTATCAGTGAACAATTCCCTGACTCGGTTAATCCATCACTTTATCGCCAAGCACAACTTAATATGGTACCCAACGGTTTATATAAAGTGACTGACGGTATCTACCAAGTTCGTGGCACTGACTTATCTAATATGACCTTGATTCGAGGTGAAACAGGCTGGATTGTTTATGATGTACTGTTAACAAAAGAAGCCGCAGAGCAATCACTAAAATTTGCTTTTGAACACTTACCAGAAGGCAACAACTTACCCATTGTAGCAATGATTTATTCCCACAGTCATGCAGATCACTTTGGTGGAGCGCGCGGGGTTCAAAACTTATATCCTGACGTAAAAGTGTACGGTTCAAATAATATTACCACCGAAGTTGTAGATGAAAATGTACTGGCTGGTAACGCGATGAGCCGCCGAGCAAGTTATCAATATGGCGCCACATTGGGTAAACACGATCATGGTATTGTTGATGCAGCCTTGGCAAAAGGCTTATCAAAAGGTGAAATTACTTATGTGAAACCAGACTATGAACTCAACCAACAAGACAAATGGGAAACGTTAACGATCGACGGGCTTGAAATGGTATTTATGGATGCATCAGGCACTGAAGCGGCCAGTGAAATGGTGACTTATATTCCGTCGATGAAAGCGTTATGGACAGGTGAACTCACCTATGACGGTATGCATAACATTTATACATTACGCGGTGCCAAAGTACGTGATGCCTTAAAGTGGTCAAAAGACATCAACCAAATGGTCAATGCATTTGGTCAAGATGTTGAAGTATTATTTGCATCACATTCAGCACCGGTATGGGGTAATGGTGAAATTAATCAATATCTTAAAATGCAACGTGACAATTATGGTTTAGTGCATAACCAATCATTACGATTAGCCAACCAAGGCGTTGTGATACAAGATATTGGCGATGCAATCATGGACACTATTCCGCAACAGGTCAAAGACAGCTGGTACACCAATGGTTATCACGGCACATACAGCCACAACGCCAAAGCGGTTTACAACATGTATTTGGGTTACTTTGACATGAATCCAGCCAACTTAAACCCACTACCCACTCAACAAGAGGCAAGTAAATTTGTCGAATATATGGGTGGAGCCAATAATATCGTGAAAAAGGCTAAAGCAGACTTTAGCGAGGGTGATTACCGCTTTGTGGCTACGGCACTCAACAAAGTGGTGATGGCAGACCCAAATAATCAACCTGCCCGAGACTTATTGGCTGACACTTATGAACAACTTGGTTATCAAGCAGAAGGTGCAGGCTGGAGAAATATTTACCTTACTGGAGCCCAAGAGTTACGTATTGGTATTCAGCCTGGCGCACCAAAATCAGCGTCACCAGATGTATTGAGCGAAATGGACATGACAACATTGTTTGATTTTCTAGCCGTTAAAGTAGACAGTATTGCAGCAAATAAATTAGGGAATATTAGTTTAAATGTGGAAACTAAAGCAGCCAAAGGCGAGCCAGCTAACACAGTATTTGTAGAGCTAAGTAATGGTAACTTAAACAATATCATTGTCGAAAAAGCTAAAGCGGCAGACGCAACCTTAACGATTGCAAAATCGGATGTTGTTGATATTTTATTAGGTCAAACAACGCTAAAGCAGTTGCTTGAGCAAGGTAATGCCACCATGACTGGCGACCAAGATGCTTTTAGTAAAATAGCTTCAACGTTAGTCCAATTTGACGAAAATTTTGAAATCGTTCCATTACGTTAACTCTAAGCTAGCTCAACTAAACATAATTCAGCCGAAGCTTTGCTTCGGCTGAATTGTTTGTACCGACTCGAATTAACTTTTCTGCTTAACATCTGATTTTAGAAAGTCGTTTTTGGCTTTAAACAAGTAGATCTGCCAGCGACAATTGGTAAATATTCAATGAATGATCAATGGACTCTACTCTTAATGAATGTTGATCATTTACTTGCTTAGTTAAGCCAAAGGTTATTGCAAAACGATATTGCTGATCAAACCGACCAAATACTGTTTGCCACACCATTGTGGTGGCAATGTCTTCATCCTCTGTAAAATCAAGCTTAACACCTTGCTGTAACTCAATCGTTTGGTGTGATTTATCAGCGAGCTGCACATTTACATTCCCTTGCGTTATTAAGCCAAAATCAACAGAAAATGATTTAAGTGACAATGCTAAGCCTAAACCACGGGCTTTAATGTAAGACTCTTTTACCGCCCATAAATCAAAAAATCGCTGTCGCTGCAATGATGGCGGCAATTGTAATAAAGTGTCGGTTTCAGCTTGGGTAAAGTAGTGGTTAAGAATAGGTACAATATCGGTACTGCTACGTTCACGCTCAATATCAACCCCAAAACACAGGTCAGCATCAGCGTAATGATCAGCTTTTAACGCATGTCCGCCCATCACTATCCCAATCATTAACCACTCACCACTGTGACTTAAATTAAAATGCAGCCCCGTTTTCGCCAACAAATCAGGTGTTAGTGCTGGTTTACCTTTCGCACCGTAATTAAAACGCCACTCGTTGGGCTTTAGTTCACTATGAAGTGATAACACAGCCCGAAGCCCTAAGCGTACTTGTAAACCATTATTGCGTGCCGACACGCTCCTATAACGGCTCACTTTAGCGACCTCGTCATCAGTTAACCAACCTAAGGCTAAACCCGCTTCATAATCAGCAGGAGAGAGCGCCCCATTAAGCGGCACAAAATAAACATAGGGCTGAGAAAACCCGGTAGATCGATTGGCTGATTGAACAGCTAATGGTGTCGTTGATTGAGTTGCTGAGGACATGACCGACATTAAAAATACATAACACTCTATTAAACGATAATACGGCTAAATTACCTCAATAAGACCGATGCCGCGAGAGTTTTTGTCAAATAGAACCCATATAGCGAGTAGTGCAAATAAGCACTTTTAGCATCAAAAAAGATATTTTTACTTTTACTTTTACTTTTACTTTTACTGTTGATGATTGACGCTAATTCATCAACAATCACAACTATCATCACAACATCGAAAGCTTATACCTTCATGCGCATAGTCAGTTTAGTCATCATGCTATTTTTCTCACTACTCAGCTCAAACGCTGCGTTTGCTCAATGGCATCATGAGTTAATCTTGCCACCCATTTTTATGATAATTAAGGGTTAATTATAAGAGTTAATCTTGCCACCCAATTTTATGATAATTAACATAACTGCTTTTAGGTTTGATAACGATAATATTCTGTAAGAGTTAATCTTGCCATATATGGACGCGCCCATGCAGCCACCAGCTCATAAGTTTCTTATCTCACCCGTTGAGCTCTAACCAATCTGATTTTACACCCTAGCTATTAGTGATTATCCAGTACCATAAAGCCAGTTTAACAAAAGAAAAATGCTAGCCGCCAAAGAGTCGCAACTTTACAGGCAGCACATTGATCCTCATAACCTTAAAGAGACGATGCTTGTCATTCCTCATATTCCTTAGGTAAATATTTTTTTACAACTAAGATATTGTTTTTAGTCTCGGGTGATTGTATCGGAGTGAAACCTCAGGTAATGTGCTTTATCTCGATGAGCGTTAATAATATTTGAACTCACTCAAGTGAGTTTGAGTCAGTAAAGTCCCAATAGATTATTTGGAATTTCTGTCTACATGACAAAAAAGATAACAACACATACAGAATCCAGTCTATTTGAAGGCAAACATCGTCAAGAATCGGTTAAACATCGTAACGCGACGACAACGCCAGAGATGCGCCAATTTATTCAGCAATCCGAATACAGCGTCAGTCAATTATCAAAAATCCTAAATATTAGTGAAGCCACAGTACGTAAATGGCGTAAACGCGACTCAGTTAATAACACACCCAATACTCCACACCATTTAAATACCACCTTAACGCCAATGCAAGAATACGTGGTGATAGGGCTTCGTTATCAACTTAAAATGCCGCTAGACAGACTGCTCAACGCGACTCAAAAATTTATCAATCCTAATGTGTCACGCTCGGGCTTAGCAAGATGCTTAAAGCGTTACGGCGTATCAAAACTAGATGAATTTGATAGCCCATTTGTACCCGAAAAATATTTTAATCAATTACCGGTCACCCAAGGATCTGACATAGCAACGTACACGGTTAATCCACAAACATTAGCCGATACGTTAGCTTTACCCAGTTCAGACAATGTCGTCCAAGTAGTGTCGTTAAGCCTTCCGCCTCAATTTACCCAACAACAAACCTACTCAGTCTTACTGGGTGTCGACTTCAAAACTAATTGGGTATATTTAGATATTTATCAAGACAGCCATACCCAAGCGAGTAACCGCTACATGGCTTATGTGCTCAAGCACGGACCATTTCATTTACGTAAATTATTGGTTCGGAACTATCACACTTTTCTTGCTCGATTTCCTGGAGCAGGTCAACCAGCCGCAGTATCCACTAGCACCATTGATGCAGCTGGATCCCAACACCAGATAACTGAACCTCAGTTATCAAACGGAGACTCATATGAGCCAATCCAGTAATATAGATAAGCGTTTAAACAAACGCTTAAAAGACATGCCCGTCGCAATTGTCGGCATGGCAAGTATTTTTGCTAACTCACGTTACCTAAACAAATTTTGGGATTTAATCAGCGAAAAAATTGATGCGATTATCGACGTTCCAGAAACCCATTGGAATGCTGAAGATTACTACAATGCCGATAAATCAATGGCCGATAAAAGCTATTGTAAGCGCGGTGGTTTTTTACCGGAAGTCGATTTCAATCCAATGGAATTTGGCCTGCCACCTAATATCCTCGAACTAACAGACACCTCACAACTTTTATCGTTAGTGGTCGCCAAAGAAGTGCTAGCAGATGCAGGTATTGATGCACAGTACGATACCGATCGCATCGGTATTACACTAGGCGTCGGCGGTGGTCAAAAAATCAATCATAGCCTCAGCGGTCGCTTACAGTACCCAATACTCAAAAAAGTATTTAAAAATAGTGGTCTAAGTGATGAAGACACTGAGATGTTGATCAAAAAGTTTCAAGATCAATATATTCACTGGGAAGAGAACTCATTTCCAGGCTCACTCGGCAATGTGATTGCAGGGCGTATCGCTAACCGCTTTGATCTAGGCGGCATGAATTGCGTGGTTGACGCCGCTTGTGCAGGTTCTTTAGCGGCAATGCGCATGGCGATTACAGAGTTAGTTGAAGGCCGCAGTGACATGATGCTCACTGGTGGTGTGTGTACCGATAACTCGCCTTCTATGTACATGAGCTTTTCAAAAACACCGGCATTTACCACCAACGACACCATTCAACCTTTTGACATTGATTCAAAAGGCATGATGATAGGTGAAGGTATTGGCATGATGGCGCTTAAACGTCTTGATGATGCCGAACGAGATGGTGACCGAATTTATGCTGTTATCAAAGGTATTGGCTCATCATCAGATGGTAAGTTTAAAAGTATTTATGCACCGCGCCCTGAAGGCCAAGCTAAAGCACTTCGACGCGCTTATGATGATGCAGGTTTTGCGCCGCAAACTGTTGGCTTAATTGAGGCCCATGGTACTGGTACTGCAGCAGGTGATGTTGCGGAGTTCAATGGCCTAAAATCGGTGTTTGCCGACGGTAATGACACTCAACAGCATATTGCTCTTGGGTCTGTTAAATCGCAAGTTGGCCACACTAAATCGACAGCCGGAACCGCTGGAGTGATTAAAGCGGCTCTGGCTTTGCATCATAAAGTGTTGCCGCCGACCATTAACGTCAGTAAACCGAATCCCAATTTAAACATTCAAGATTCGCCATTTTATTTAAACACCGAAACCCGCCCTTGGTTACCTCGTGCAGACAATACGCCGCGCCGCGCGGGTATTAGTGCCTTTGGTTTTGGTGGCACCAACTTCCACATTGTGTTGGAAGAATATCGTCAAGAACATGTTCGAGGCGATAAGTATCGTCAACGTTCAGTGCCACAGAGTCTATTGATCCATGCTGAAAATAAAGCCGCATTACAGGCTCAATTAACCGCACTGCAAAGTGAAATTAATGCTGTTGATACTACACAGCAAAATCGCCAAGAAATTGTATTAGCCGATTTTGGTAAACGTTTTGCGTTGAATACCATCGCCCCTAATGCGGCACGTGTAGGCTTAGTGGTTGCTTCATTAGCAGACTTAACCATTCAGCTGACTCAGGCCCTAGCGCAGTTAAGCTCAAATACTGCCGACAGCTGGCAGTTGCCTTCTGGTACCAGTTATCGCGCAGCAGCATTGATTCATCCTGAAGCGGCAAGCCATAAAGTGGCAGCACTATTTGCTGGGCAAGGGGCACAATATCTGAACATGGGCGCCGATTTAGCCTGTTTGTATCCAGAAATGCGTCAGCAACTGATGCAAGCAGACAAGGTATTTGCGCAACATAAACAAACACCACTATCGCAAATTATGTACCCAAATCCTGCTTTTGAAGCCGAAGATATTGCCGCGCAACAGGCAGCATTAACCAATACAGCCAATGCCCAGAGTGCTATTGGCGCGGTCAGCATGGGCCAATATGCATTATTGACTCAAGCAGGTTTTAAAGCCGATATGGTTGCTGGCCATAGTTTTGGTGAACTGTCAGCATTATGTGCTGCAGGCGTCATTAGCCAAGCTGATTATTACCAATTGGCCTTTGCTCGTGGCCAAGCAATGGCGGCGACACCTAAAGATCAAGACGCAGGCGTAATGTACGCCATTATTGTCCCAGCTCAATTTGTTGACAACGGAGTTGAAAAGCTTGAACAGTGCATTAGTGCATTTGAAGGCGTTAAGGTGGCTAATTACAATGCACCAACCCAACTGGTTATTGCAGGCCCAACAGCGTCATGTACCTTAGCGGCACAAGCTATCACCACCGAACTTGGTTTTAAAGCAATCGCCCTGCCGGTTTCTGGTGCTTTCCACACTCCATTAGTGGCGCATGCGCAGCAGCCATTTGCTGCGGCAATCAATAAGATTAAATTTGCTAAGCCAAAACTAAGCCTTTATGCCAATGGCACAGGTAAAGCACATCCTAACGATGCTAAAGCAATCCAAGCAGCATTTAGTGAACATATGCTGCAATCGGTTCGTTTTAGCGAGCAACTAAACGCCATGTATGATGCTGGTGCTCGTGTATTTGTTGAGTTTGGTCCTAAAAACATCCTCCAAAAATTGGTGGAGGCTACCCTAGGCAATAAAGCAGAATCAGTCAGTGTAGTGAGCTTGAACCCAAATCCTAAAGGCAATAGTGACACTCAACTACGCCAAGCGGCTTGTCAGCTTGCAGTATTAGGGGTGGCATTAACCGAGGTTGATCCATATCAAGCGCCTATCGCAGAGCTTGCAAAAGTGTCACCGATGAACGTTAAGTTGACCGCGAGTAATTATATTAGTCCGGCCACTCAAGCCAAAATGCAAAAATCATTGCAAACTGGCACCGTTACCAGCCAGACAGTGGAAGTGCCTGTCGAAAAAGTTGTGGAAAAGATTGTGGAAAAAGAAGTCATTAAAACTGAATACATTGAAGTGCCTGCAGCACAAGCTCAAGCCTCTGTAGTAGCCGCACCTTTAGCGGCAACGACTCCTGTAGCTAAAGCTCAAGCAGTTAGCTCAAGTGTGCCAGCCTCGGCCGATAGTATTGGTGCATTTTTTGCTGCGCAGCAACAAACAGCTGAATTACATCAGCAGTTTTTAGCCATACCACAGCAATATGGCGACACCTTTGCTCACCTGATGACAGCCCAAGCACAAATGGCGTCATCGGGATTAGCCATTCCAGAAAGCTTGCAACGTTCGATGGAGATGTTCCACCAGCACCAAGCACAAACATTGCAAAGTCATACCCAATTTTTAACGCAGCAAGCACAAGCAAACCAAGCCGCATTAGCCATGTTGCAAGGGCAAACGGTAACACCTTCAATACAAGCAACAGTATCTGTACCTGCTCCATCAGTACAGCCTGCGTTTGTACAGCTAAACCAAGTTGCTCAAGCCACAACGACACCTTCGCCAGTGGTAGCACCTATTGCTCCAGCTCCGGTTCAAACAGCTCAAGCGGTTCAATCTCAACCGACAGCCAGTCAACCTATTCAAGCTCCTGTCGCTCAGCAAGTTAGCTCAGCAGCGGTTTCTGCACCAACAGCCGGACTTACACAGCAACAAGTGTTAGACACTATGCTCAATGTGGTTGCCGATAAAACCGGTTACCCAACAGAAATGCTTGAACTTGGCATGGACATGGAAGCCGACCTTGGTATCGACTCCATCAAGCGGGTGGAAATTTTAGGCACAGTACAAGATGAGCTTCCAGGTTTACCTGAACTGAGCCCAGAAGATTTAGCCGAGTGTCGCACCTTGGGCGAAATCGTTAGCTATATGCAAACCAAATTGCCAGCGGCGAACACGGTTGCTGTAGCGTCAACAGGATCAACATCGGTAGATGCTGTTGCACCAGCATCAACAAGCTTAACGGCTGAAAACGTCCAACGTACCATGTTAGCTGTGGTTGCCGATAAAACCGGTTATCCAACTGAAATGCTTGAACTTGGTATGGACATGGAAGCAGACCTTGGTATCGACTCCATCAAGCGTGTGGAAATTTTAGGCACAGTACAAGATGAGCTTCCAGGCTTACCTGAACTGAGCCCAGAAGATTTAGCTGAGTGTCGCACCTTGGGTGAAATCGTTAGCTACATGCAAACTAAACTGCCTGCTGCCAGCACAGTGGCTGCAGCACCAATTGCATCTGCAGCGCCAGCAACAGGCTTAAGTGCAGAAAGCGTCCAGCGTACTATGTTAGCAGTAGTTGCCGATAAAACCGGTTACCCAACTGAAATGCTTGAACTAGGCATGGACATGGAAGCCGACCTTGGTATCGACTCAATTAAACGCGTCGAAATTCTCGGCACAGTGCAAGACGAACTCCCAGGTTTACCTGAGCTGAACCCAGAAGATTTAGCCGAGTGTCGTACCTTAGGCGAAATTGTCAGCTACATGCAGACTAAACTGCCAGCAGTCAGCACTGCGGCTCCAGCATCAGCCGAATCCTCATCTGCCGCGCCAACAACGGGCTTGAGTGCTGATACAGTATTAAGCACCATGATGTCAGTGGTGGCCGACAAAACCGGTTACCCTGCAGAAATGCTTGAACTGAGCATGGACATGGAAGCCGACCTTGGTATCGACTCAATCAAACGTGTTGAAATTTTAGGCACAGTGCAAGACGAACTACCCGGTTTGCCTGAGCTGAACCCAGAAGATTTAGCCGAGTGTCGTACCTTGGGCGAAATTGTCAGTTATATGCAGACTAAACTGCCTGCAGTCAGCACTGCGGCTCCAGTAGCAACTGTATCTGCAACGTCAACAACAGGATTAAGTGCTGATACCGTTTTAAGCACCATGATGTCAGTGGTAGCCGACAAAACCGGTTACCCTGCAGAAATGCTTGAACTGAGCATGGACATGGAAGCCGATTTAGGCATCGACTCAATCAAACGCGTCGAGATTTTAGGTACTGTGCAAGATGAGCTTCCAGGCTTACCTGAGTTGAACCCAGAAGATTTAGCCGAATGTCGCACCCTAGGTGAAATCGTTAGCTACATGCAAACCAAATTGCCTACAACAACCAATATTGCGGCGGTCGCACCAGCATCAACTGCAAACAAGGTTGACGTTAACACCGCAGCATTGCCTCCACACAGCGAGGTAGCGCTAAAAAAGTTACCAGCGGCGGATAAACTCGCAGAATGCTTTTCAACAGACTCTTGTATTGTCATCACAGACGATGGCCACAATGCAGGTTTACTGGCTGAAAAGCTAAATGCAAAGGGATTAACCGTCGCCGTTATTCGTAACCCACAAACCATTACCGTGGCACATTCACCCTTAAGCAGTGATATTAAAAGCTACACCTTGAGCAGCATTGATGATGCCCAAATTGCACAAGTGATTGCCGATATTAAGGCTGACTTGGGCGCTGAACATGCCATTGCGGGCTTTATTCATTTACAGCCGCAAGCTACCGCTAACAGCAGCGAATTAATGTCGTGCACTGTTGCAGCAAAAGCCGCTGTCGACAACGCGTTTTTATGGGCTAAGCATCTTCACGCTGAGTTTGCCAAACCAACTCAAGGTTCGCGTTTATGCTACTTTACCGTGAGCCGTTTAGACGGTGGATTTGGTTATCTTGATAATACTCAGCTAGCAACAGCTGAGCTTAACCAAGCAGCCTTGTCTGGTTTGAGCAAAACCCTAAGCCATGAATGGCCACAGGTGTTTTGCCGCGCATTAGACATTGCCAACAATATTGATACTACAAGCTTTGCCGATGCCATCGTTGCAGAGTTATTTGATACCGATGGTGCCAATACTAGCGCGGATCGCATTAATGAAGTGGGGATCAGTAACCAAGGTCGAGTAACCTTAGTTGCCGGCAATGCCAGCGAACAGTTCGCACCAGCAAGCTTAAATAAAAATGACACGATTTTGGTCACTGGCGGCGCAAAAGGCGTAACGTTTGAATGCGCCCTCACCTTAGCCAAACAATGCCAATCACATTTTGTGTTAGCGGGTCGTAGCCAACATTTTGGCAAAGACTTACCTGCTTGGGCGCAAGGGAAAAAAGCCTCTGAGTTAAAAGCCGCAGCCATCGCTTATATTCAATCTCAAGGCAACAAACCGACGCCAAAACAGATTGATGCACTCGTATGGCCAATAAGCAGCAGCCTAGAAATAGATGCTGCGTTAAACGCGTTCAGCAAGGTTGGCGCCAGTGCTCAGTATGTTTCGATGGATGTCAGCAATGCCACCGCGGTAGCTGCCAGCCTTAAAAGTCTGACTAATGCCAAGGGCGACTCATTAATCATTAATGGGGTTATTCACGGTGCGGGCGTATTAGCCGATAAGCACATTCAATATAAAACCTTGGATGAACTTAACCGCGTATACCACACCAAAGTAACTGGGCTTGCTAGCATTATTAATGCACTCGACCCACAACAAATTAAGCTTATTGCGCTATTTTCATCGGCTGCCGGTTTTTACGGTAATACTGGTCAGAGTGATTACGCTATGTCGAATGAAATCCTTAATAAAACCGCACTGAAACTAGCGCACACTTTACCGCAAGCTAAAGTGATGAGTTTTAATTGGGGCCCTTGGGATGGTGGTATGGTCAGTTCAGCATTAAAGAAAATGTTTGTTGAACGTGGCGTTTACGTTATTCCGCTACAAGCAGGTGCCGAGTTATTTGCCCACAGTTTATTAAGCCAACAAGGAGCACAACTGCTCATTGGCTCTGATATGCAAGGTTCATCAGAACAGAACAACGCTGTAAAAAAGCTTAATGCGGACGCTTTGCTTATTGCCAAGGGTTCGCTGACATTTGCTACTAATACACTTGTGACTAAAGCATTTACGGCTAACGCAGTTACGACTAAGGCAGTTACGACTGAGTCATCAGCTACTGATATTATCAGTCAGAGGGTGACTAGAGTATTAACCCCGGCTGAAATGCCTTTTGTTAGCGATCATTGCATTGCTGGCAATCCGGTATTACCGACGGTATGCGCCATGCAATGGATGCGTGATGCGGCAGAAACCTTATGTCATGTGCCTGTCAGTATTGCTGAATACAAATTGCTTAAAGGGGTTATTTTTGACACCAATGAGCCACATTTGTTGCAACTGGAACTAACGCAAACTGACGCAGGGATCAGCGCGCTGATCTCCTCTCGTTTGTTAAACGATCCTAGCGCAACCATGAAACCGCAATACCAAGCTCAATTGGTGATCAATAAAGCGATATTGGCAGCAGATGTTGCCAAACCGACTGTTGGCGACAGCATCTTGGCTCAATGGGCTAACATGTCACCATTGTATTCAGGTGCTGAACTGTACCAAAATGGAACCTTGTTTCATGGTCCGCGTTTGCAAGGCATTGCTCAAGTGTTGGCGTTTGATGATGCTCAACTATTGTGTCAGGTTCAATTGCCGAACATTAATGCTAGCGATTGCCAAGGTTTTAAACCGTCATCGACATTAGGTGGTAGCCAAATTTTCGCTGAAGATTTGCTACTACAAGCCATGTTGGTATGGGCAAGACTAAAATACGATGCCGCAAGTTTACCGTCAACAACCGGTGAGAGTGTTACAGCTTGGCCATTTGCAAATGGTGATAAAGGTTATATTCAACTTGATGTGGTTAAACACAGTGGCAGAATGCTAGTGGCTAACGTGAGTTTATATCATCAAGACGGCCGCCTGAGTTGCCAAATGCTCAATGCTAAAGTGACCATTAGTAAGAGTTTGAATGGGGCATTTATTCCACATCAAGCTTCTGCAGAACTATCACACAAGGACACTGTGTGACAGCCACAGATAACATGACGCTAAAATCTATTAGTGAGCGTATTTTGCAGCAACAAACCAAGCCAATGCGCTTGGCTTTGTTGCTGAGCAAACCCAATATCGACTCGGTTAATGAGCACTACGTTGCGATTGATACTCAGCATAGCGACGGTTTTGAACTGGCGTTATTACACAGCATAGAGCGGCTATCATCCACTACAGATGAAATGATCAATATTGCCGATCGGTTGTGGATAATGCCGGGGTTACTTGCCGCGAAAAATAGCGTCAATGCACACGCTTATCTCAATGGTGTTGCACTTGGTAGCAATCAGGCTGAAGCAATAACACTGGCGCTGAATCATGCAAAACGTTTACATACTCAACCGCAGATTGTCGCGTTAGATGGCAGCGTAAAATCCAATACTGATAATAATGCAAAAAATGCATTGGCCGCAATGACCACCCTAGTAGAGTCTATCGCCAGTCGTTGTATACCAACACAGGACAAGGTCAACAGCCAGTATTGGTTTAGCCCACTTCATCAAAGCAGAGTTGCAGCGTTATGTTACCCAAGTGCCAACGGTGTTCAGGCAATGATCTTGACCCAAGGACGTGCATTAGTCGCCTCAAAGCAATTGGTTAATCCCCAACGTTTATGGCTGCCATTATGTGCCACTTCATTGGTGCAACTGCACACTAAACTGATGGCCTTCTCTGCGCAGGTCAATTCGGCGACAGACGATGTCAGCTTACTAAAACTTATCAAAAGTACATTGGCCGATTATCAAACGGATGCGCCCCTAGCTTTAGTGTTAATGGCGCAGGATCGTAACGGATTAATCATAGAAATTAATGCGATGTTGGCAACAATGTCGACTCACCTTCAGCCAGACATTAACGATAAGCCGCCGATAGAATATAAAACCCCTGCTGGCAGTTGTTTCTATTCTGCGCCGCTGGGTGATCATGGCTTAAGTTTTGTTTATCCTGGCGTCGGTACTGTGTATCCAAACATGCTCAGTCAAATGGGCTTGGTTTTCCCCAATGTGTATGCTGAACTCGAAAACCAAGGTGACATGCAATCGATGTTACAAACCGAGTTTATTTACGCGGCAGATAAAAACCGTACCGCACAAATGAGTTTGAGCCAATTAGCCATTGCCGGTGTGGGCGCCAGTTATGTGTTAACCAAACTGTTGCAGCAAGAATTTGCCATTGAACCTAAGTTTGCCTTGGGTTACTCCATGGGCGAAGCGGCCATGTGGGCGAGTCTAGATGTTTGGCAAGCACCACACACTATGATTGAGGCAACCCAAAACAGCAGTATCTTTACCCAAGATATTTCAGGCGAGCTTCGCTGCGTTCGTCAACAATGGCAATTAGCCGATGACGAAACCATTGTGTGGAACAGCTTTGTGACTCGAGCCAGTATTGACGAACTCACGCCCCATTTAGCGGATTACCCGCGTGCTTATATTGCCATCATCCAAGGCGATACTTGTGTTATCGCAGGTTGTGAATCCAGTTGTAAAGCATTGTTAAAACAAGCAGGTAAACGAGGTATTGCAGCCAATCGAATTACGGCAATGCATACACCAGCCGCACTAAATATTACCGACCATGTACGTCAGTTTTATCTGCAACCGCTGTTGGCAAACTTACCCGAACATTTACAGTTTATCTCGGCGGCTCAAGTTGCGCCTGTTACGTTAGACTCACACGCTATTGCACAATCGATTGCCGATACTTTTTGTCATCAGCTGGATTTTACTCAATTAATCCACAATGCTCGAGATCAAGGCTGTCGATTATTTGTTGAAGTCGGAGCCGATAGACAAACCACCACCTTAATTGACAAAATCAATGCTCAAAGTAACAACACGTCCCCAGCAATGGCCGTTGCCGTTAATGCCAAAGGCGGCGATGATGTCAGCAGTTTACTCAAGTGTCTGGGACAACTAATGGCGCATCGCGTGCCGATGTCATTAACCCCCTTTATTCGCAGCCTTGACGATGCAATTAACTCATTATCTCAGCAGACGGCAATAGCCGGCGGCTCACCACTGTCTCGTTGCAGTGAAACATCATTAGAAGGAGAACCTCATTGAGTTCTCAAGCCACCCCTAAAATAGCAATTGTCGGTTTAGCCAATCAGTATCCCGACGCGGATACTCCCGCTAAATTTTGGCAAAACTTATTAGACAAAAAAGATTCACGCAGCCAAATCAGTGCTAGCAAACTCAATGCCTCACCGAGTGACTACTTGGGTGTACAAGGCGAGTCGGACCGTTTTTATTGTGATAAAGGCGGCTACATTCAAGACTTTCAATTTAACCCTCAAGGTTATTGTATTGAGCCCGACGCATTTACAGGTTTGGATGACAGTTTCTTGTGGGCAACCGACACCGCACGAAATGCGTTAACTGACGCGGGTATAGACCTTAGCAATAACGTGCTGCAACGCACCGGCATTGTCATGGGCACTTTATCGTTCCCTACAGCCAAGTCTAACGAGCTATTTGTGCCGCTTTATCACAGCGCGGTCGAAAAAGCCTTACAGACTAAACTCCAGCAGCCAAACTTTAATCTGCAATCGTTTAATCAAGCATCGCAAAGCAATACCGCAGAAAATGGCAATAACAATAATAATGTAGCGCCTAAAACGGTTAACTTGCGTAATGGTGCCATTGCCCATAACGCCTCTAAAATCGTTGCCGATGCTTTGGGATTAGGTGGTACGCAACTGAGTTTAGATGCTGCCTGTGCCAGTTCAGTTTACGCATTAAAATTAGCCTGCGACTACTTGCATACCGGCAAAGCAGACATGATGCTGGCTGGCGCGGTGTCGGGAGCCGATCCGTTTTTTATCAATATGGGCTTTTCGATATTTCATGCTTACCCAGACCACGGTATTTCAGCTCCGTTTGATCAAAACAGTAAAGGCTTGTTCGCTGGTGAAGGTGCTGGAGTATTAGTGCTCAAACGCCTTGAAGATGCCGAGCGTGATGGCGACCATATTTATGCTTTGGTCAGTGGTATTGGCTTATCAAACGATGGTAAAGGCCAGTTTGTATTAAGCCCAAACATTAAAGGCCAAGTACAAGCATTCGAGCGCGCTTATCTTGATGCCGCCGCAATTGACCCTAACATTACGCCTGCCAGTATTGAAGTGATTGAATGTCACGCCACCGGGACACCATTAGGCGACAAAGTTGAATTAGCTTCAATGGAACGTTTTTTTGAAGACAAACTTGAAGGCAGTGCCACGCCATTAATTGGTTCCGCAAAATCAAATTTAGGCCATTTACTCACCGCGGCAGGCATGCCGGGGATCATGAAAATGATTTTTGCTATGCGTGAAGGCGTGTTGCCACCGAGTATTAATATCAGTGCCCCTATCGCCTCACCTAATGGCTTATTTGGCCAAGCGACTTTGCCAAATGCTGTGCTACCTTGGCCCGATAAAGTTGGCAATAAAGCCCGTCATGCAGGTTTATCGGTATTTGGTTTTGGCGGTTGTAACGCCCATTTATTACTTGAGTCGTATCAAGCTAAAGCCGTCGCTGACAAGACGCTGAACAATCATTCTCAAAATAATAATACTCAGAACAAAAACGCTCAAACTCGCAGCACAGTGTTAGTTGATGCAGAAACGCCAATGCACATTACCGGCATGGCGGCGCATTTTGGTCAATGCAGCAGTATTGATGCACTGGCGAAAAAAATCATCGCCAAACAAGTCATCTTTAGCCCGCTACCCACTCAGCGCTGGAAAGGCTTAGACAAACATCCTGAACTATTAGCCCAATATGGCATCACCCAAGTGCCGCAAGGCGCGTATATCGATCAATTCGATTTTGATTTTTTGCGTTTTAAAGTGCCACCCAATGAAGATGATCGCCTGATCTCACAACAACTACTGTTGATCAAAGTCGCCGATGAAGCTATCGCCGATGCCAAGCTAACACCAGGCAGCAAAGTCGCGGTGTTAGTCGCCATGGAAACCGAACTTGAACTTCATCAATTCCGCGGTCGAGTTAACTTACACAGCCAAATAGCCCAAAGCCTTAACGCTCAAGGTATTCAATTATCGACAGCAGAATATGACAGCCTTGAAACCATTGCGATGGACAGTGTGCTCGACGCCGCTAAGCTTAACCAATACACCAGTTTTATTGGCAATATTATGGCGTCGCGGATAGCCTCATTATGGGATTTCAACGGCCCAGCATTTACGATTTCTGCGGGCGAACAGTCAGTTAACCGCTGTATAGATGTGGCGCAAAACCTGTTTGCGTTAGGGTCGTTACAAGAACCATTAGATGCCATTATTATTGCCGCGGTTGACCTGTCTGGCAGTATTGAAAATATGTTGTTCAATACCGCCAAGCTTAACGCCAAAGGATTGCGTTCAACCGATTGGTTAGTGGGTGAAGGGGCTGGTGCGCTAGTGCTGCAACAAACCAGTGCTGTACACTCTCAGCTTGACAGCTACGCCAGTATCGACAGCGTTAACTTTACGCCATTGTCACAATTACCAACACAACTGCCAACACAATTACCAACTGAGTTATCGGCAGACATTGTTGAGTTAAACCAATCGCCGGAATGTATATTATCGACTCAAGGTCTACAGTTTGCCCAAGGATTAACTGATGCTGCTACAGCGGTCAGCTCAGCGCCGTTATTGAGTAAAGCCCATGATATTCTCGGTCATACATTTGCCGCTTCAGGCATGGCCAGTTTGCTGCACGGTTTAGTGCAAACTCGCCACATCGACAAACCGTCTATTAATGCCAGTGTATTCACCAGTAGCGACAATCAATACTCACAAGTTAATCTGTCGGTTTCTGCGGCGCAACAACACGCATTGCACGCTCGACTGGGTAATAATTTAACTCAACAACTGGCCACGGGCAGTAAGTTAAGTTTAATTAAACAAGTCAGTTTAGGTGGTCGCGATATTTACCAACACATTATCGATAGCCCACTTGATACCCTCGACAGTATTATCAATCAATGTGCTGATATCGCCCCTAGTGCGGTCAGTTCCACTGAAAGTAAGCAAGCAACTATTGGTGATAATAGCCCTCTTAGCGTCAATAATAGCGAGAATATCGCCGAGCCTCTTATGTCAGAAAATATGCCCGATAAAACGACTCCAAAGCAGCCAAGGGTTGCCAGTATGACAAATCATACGATTCCACCAGCACATTTAACGGCATTCCAACAAAATCAGTGGTTAGTACAACAAGCACATTTAGCTTATTTAGCCAGCCGTGATGCAGGCTTGAAAGTGGCAGACAGTTTATTACGATCTCAATTAGCTGGTTTGAGCCATCAGCCAACCGCGACTCAAGTCGCGTCTCCGGCGGCTAATACTTATGCGGTTAATGCTGCGGTTCAAACAGCGGTTAAGAGTGAAGCAATTAACCCCGCTAGGTTAATCCAACCTAATCATGCTTGTGTGCCAGCTTACACTGCGCCTATTCCAGCGGATAAACCGTGTATTTGGAATTATGCTGATTTAGTTGAATATGCCGAAGGCGATATCGCTAAGGTTTTTGGCCCAGATTACGCCATTATCGACAGTTACTCGCGCCGAGTTCGCCTACCGACCACAGATTATTTATTAGTGTCGCGTGTGACCAAACTAGATGCCACCATGAATCAATACAAACCTTGTTCAATGACCACAGAATACGACATCCCCGTCGATGCGCCGTATTTAGTGGATGGTCAAATTCCTTGGGCTGTAGCGGTAGAATCGGGTCAGTGCGATTTAATGTTGATCAGTTATTTAGGTATCGACTTTGAAAACAAAGGCGAACGAGTTTATCGCTTATTAGATTGTACTTTGACCTTCTTAGCCGATTTACCTCGTGGCGGCGACACACTGCGTTACGACATTAAAATCAATAACTTTGCCAGCAATGGCGACACGTTATTATTCTTTTTCTCTTACGAGTGTTTCGTAGGCGACAAGATGATCCTAAAAATGGATGGTGGCTGTGCAGGCTTCTTTACCGACCAAGAGCTGGCCGATGGTAAAGGGGTTATTCAAACTGAAGATGAAATAAAACATCGTCAACAAGTGCTCAACAATCCAAATAAGCCGACCTTCACTCCATTATTACACTGTAGCCAAACGGCATTTGATTATGGTCAAATTCATCATTTACTGACCGGCGATATTGGCAGCTGTTTTGGCGGCGAACATGTTGCGCACCAACTGCAAACTGGAATACAAAAATCGCTTTGTTTTGCCTCAGAAAAATTCTTAATGATTGAGCGAGTGAGCCAGTTACAAACACAAGGTGGTGCGTGGGGCTTAGGCTTACTCGAAGGTCATAAACACATTGCGCCAGACCATTGGTATTTCCCTTGTCATTTCCAAGGCGACCAAGTGATGGCAGGCTCGTTAATGGCCGAAGGTTGTGGCCAGCTATTACAGTTCTTTATGATCCACATTGGCATGCATACTCTAGTAGAAAATGGCCGATTCCAACCGTTGGAAAATGCTTCGCAAAAAGTTCGTTGTCGTGGCCAAGTGTTACCACAAACGGCTGAGCTGACTTATCGCATGGAAGTGACTGAAATCGGTATTCATCCCCGCCCTTATGCCAAAGCCAATATTGATATTTTACTCAATGGAAAAGTCGTGGTCGATTTCCAAAACTTGGGTGTGATGATTAAAGAAGATGCCGAATGTACTCGTTATCCGCTTGTCTCGTTAGACGCTAGCCCTGCCGTTGATTCAAACGCTAGCAGTAAAGTGATTGCTAACAAAGCGCCATTAATGGCGCAAATTCCAGATTTAAACGCCCCGACTAACAAAGGCGTTATTCCGCTAAAACACGTTGAAGCACCCATAGTCAGTGCCGATTCAAAGTACGCTAATCGCGTGCCTGATACCGTGCCATTTACCCCATACCATATGTTTGAGTTTGCTACTGGCGATATCGAAAAATGCTTTGGCCCTGACTTTAGTATTTACCGCGGACTTATCCCACCGCGCACACCTTGTGGCGACTTACAGTTAACCACTCGCGTGGTTGAAATTAACGGTAAACGCGGCGAATTGAAAAAGCCATCATCGTGTATAGCAGAATACGAAGTGCCGGCAGATGCTTGGTACTTTGCTAAAAACAGCCATCAAGCGGTAATGCCTTATTCGGTGTTAATGGAAATTTCATTACAACCCAATGGCTTTATTTCTGGCTACATGGGCACCACCCTAGGTTTTCCTGGGCAAGAGCTATTTTTCCGTAACTTAGACGGTGGCGGAAAATTATTACGTCATGTGGATTTACGCGGTAAAACTATCGTCAATGATTCAAAGCTATTATCAACAGTCATTGCTGGCAGTAACATTATTCAAAGCTTCACCTTTGAGTTAAGTGTCGATAACGAGCCTTTTTACACGGGTAGCGCGGTATTTGGTTACTTTAAAGGTGATGCGCTTAAGAACCAGTTAGGCATAGATAACGGCAAAATAACTCAACCATGGCATGTTGATAACAATGTCGCGGCAGACATTAGCGTTAATTTACTGGATAAACAGTCACGGGTGTTTAATCCGCCAACTAGCCAACCGCATTATTGTTTAGCGGGTGGCCAGCTTAACTTTATCGACAAAGCAGAAATTGTTGAAGCAGGCGGCAAATACGGTAAAGGCTATCTTGCTGCGTCACGCACTATTGACCCTAGTGATTGGTTCTTCCAATTCCACTTCCATCAAGATCCGGTAATGCCAGGTTCATTAGGTGTTGAAGCCGTGATCGAGTTGATGCAAACTTACGCCATCAGCACAGACCTAGGTAAAGGTTTCACTAATCCAAAATTCGGCCAAATATTGTCGGATATTAAATGGAAATATCGCGGTCAAATTAACCCACTGAACAAACAAATGTCACTTGATGTACATATCAGTGCAGTAAAAGATGAAGACGGTAAACGCATCATAATAGGCGACGCAAATCTCAGTAAAGATGGTCTGCGCATTTATGAAGTCAAAGATATCGCCATCTGTATTGAAGAAGCTTAGGCCAAAAAGGAATAATAATGACAACTCAAGTGCACAACGAAAAGCTTTCTCCTTGGCCATGGCAAGTTAGCCAGCAACACGTCAGTTTTGACTCTACTGGCATGGACAAAAAGCTTAAAGATTTATCACAAGCGTGTTATGTGGTTAACGACACACAACAAGGCTTAGGGGTTGCTCAGCAAGCCCAAGTCGTAACTGATGCTATTACTGCAGCAAATGCTCTGCCGGTCAGCGCATTTGCCCCTGCCCTTGGTACACAAAGCTTAGGCGACAGTAATTTCCGCCGCGTTCACGGGGTAAAGTTCGCTTATTATGCTGGTGCGATGGCCAATGGTATTTCTTCTGAAGAACTGGTTATTGCGTTAGGTCAGGCTGGTATTTTATGCTCGTTTGGCGCAGCTGGGTTAATTCCATCTCGAGTTGAACAAGCCATTAACCGTATTCAAACGGCATTACCAAATGGTCCATACGCATTTAATTTAATTCATAGCCCAAGTGAACCCGCGCTAGAGCGTGGCAGTGTAGAGCTGTTTTTGAAGCATAAAGTACGCACTGTTGAGGCCTCAGCCTTTTTAGGCTTAACACCACAGATTGTCTATTACCGCGCAGCGGGCTTAAGCCGTGATGCAAACGGTGATGTGCAAATAGACAATAAAGTGATTGCGAAAATCAGCCGTACTGAAGTGGCGATTAAATTCATGCAGCCTGCACCCGTAAAAATACTGCAACAGTTGCTTGATGAAGGTCTTATCAGCGCAGAGCAAATGGAGTTGGCTCAGCTGGTGCCTATGGCTGATGATATTACTGCTGAAGCAGACTCAGGCGGTCATACCGACAATCGACCATTAGTCACTTTACTGCCCACTATTTTGGCATTAAAAGATCAAGTGCAAGCACAGTACAAGTATAAGACCCCTATTCGTGTTGGTGCCGGTGGGGGTGTTGGCACGCCTGACGCCGCACTGGCGACATTTCATATGGGCGCAGCTTATATTGTTACCGGTTCAATCAACCAAGCCTGTGTCGAAGCCGGAGCCAGTGAGCATACTCGTAAATTACTGGCCACCACAGAAATGGCCGATGTGACCATGGCACCTGCTGCCGATATGTTCGAAATGGGCGTTAAGCTGCAAGTGGTAAAGCGCGGTACCTTATTCCCAATGCGTGCCAACAAGTTATATGAAATTTATACCCGCTATGACTCGATTGAAGCCATTCCAAGCGAGGAACGTGAAAAGCTTGAAAAACAAGTATTCCGCTCAAGCCTGGATGATATTTGGGCAGGCACGGTAGCGCATTTTAATGAGCGCGACCCGAAACAAATTGAGCGCGCTAAAGATAACCCTAAGCGTAAAATGGCGTTAATTTTCCGTTGGTATTTAGGTTTATCAAGCCGTTGGTCAAACACCGGTGAGCTTGGTCGCGAGATGGATTATCAAATCTGGGCAGGTCCGGCACTCGGCGCCTTTAACGCATGGGCTAAAGGCAGTTATTTAGATGACTACACCCAGCGTCATGCAGTAGACTTAGCCAAACACTTAATGCATGGCGCAGCTTATTTGGCCCGAGTTAATTTATTAACGGCACAAGGTGTTAGCCTTCCGGTAGCATTACAACGATGGCGTCCAATTGACCAAGTAAAGTGATCGACCAAATGAAATAGATTGATCTCGCTTTATTGCGAGATCAGCTAGAAAGATAGGAACCGACATGAGCGATACACAGAAACTCGATTTTTCAGCGATTAATGACCCAACATTGGCATCCTTTAATCAACAAAAAAATCTGATAAAACGCATGCTCAAAGGTAACAGCGCAACTTGCAGCGACTGTAGTAAACCGCTGACGCTGCAATTACCGCCTAACACTAAAAAGGCACCAAAAAGTGCTAAAGCCCCAGGGATTTATTGCGCCAAAGGTTGCACCGACATCGAGCTAGACATGGAAGCCGTAGCGTTAATGAAATAGCATTAATACCAATTTAATGCCTTCATAAAAAAATGACCCTCTTTAGTAAGAGGGTCATTTTTTTTCGAGTATTCTTTATTTCACGACCTAGCGTTACTTAGCCTGCCATTGCTTAACGATTTCAGGGTTACCACAAAGCTGTTCAATCGGTTTATCGCCGGACAGTGCAGCTTCAAATACAGTAAATGGCACATTAGCCCATAAGCTCAACTCAAAAGTAGTATTTTCTGTCACCACACCTACGCCTTTGGGTGTCCCTGTCATGACAATGTCACCATCGTTTAAGGTCATAAACTCACTGACGGCGTTATAAATAGCTTGTGGCTGGTACATCATTGATTGCTGATGACCTAATTGCGTCACGACATTATCAATGGTTAATTGAAAGCACCAATCTTTGATGTCTGCGGTTATAGCAATAAATTCGCTGAATAACGCCGAACCATCGAAAGCTTTAGAACGCTCCCACGGTAAGCCTTTGGTTTTTAACTTGGTTTGCAGCTCACGCTTGGTCATATCAAGCCCAACACCAACCGCACTAAACTGACCATTATTCACCATAAAGCACAACTCGGCCTCATAATGTAAAGGCTCACCTAAGTGACTACATAAGGTGTTAGTAATGGCTGAGTTTGGTTTAAGAAACACTACCATATCATCAGGAATGTCATTACCGAGTTCGTGAATATGCTCGGCATAATTACGCCCAATACAAATGATTTTTGATGGGGAGATTAATTGATGATCGTCTTGTTGTTTTAGTTCTACCGTTTGTAAACCCACATTAACCTCGAATAATTGAAAGCACTAAAAGCGTCTTTGTACTAACCATAAAGCGACCTTATACAGCAATAGCACAACTCCATTTTGTAGAGCATACCTAAAGCCTTACCCTTTACCTCATTAGGTTGTAAATAGCGCAATATTATAGTCATAAATATTAAATAGCTGGTACATATGTTCAATATAAATTTGAATGTAAAAAGTGAAATATAGCTATTAAAACAAAGCTATATTTCTATTCCTTTGCAACTACCATTTACATTCCGTTAACAAGGCTCTACTCTAGAGTTTGCCGTATTTTGACCACATCGGTGCTTCATTACCTAATTAAAACTGTAACAGAGCTTGTTCTAAAAATAATAACTAGAGATTGCTAATGACAATATTCGAATTGACAATTAAACAAAAAGTAGCGTTAGGATTTGCCTCAATTGGTTTATTACTACTTGCTGGAAGTAGCTTTTTTTATCACTCTCTAAATCAGATTCAAACTGCAAACAATAATATTGAAACCTTAGCGGTGCCAGTAAAGAATCAATCAAATGCATTGCAATTGACCTTATTAAAAATGGCAAAAACAAACAGTTTAGCGTATTCACAAACAGGTAATGACAATATCAACCTCAGCTTTAAACAATTTAATCAATTACAGCAAGAATTCAATAATGTACTAACAACACTACTTGTAAAGGTAACTGACCAACCAAGGATGCGACAGTCATTAATTGAGGCACAAAATGCTTATCAGCAGTATGTACAGCAATCACGTGTTATGTTCAGCGCCAAGCTTGCTATAGAACAAGCCCGCACAGATTTCACCAAATTGAAGCAGCAATTTGATAATGTACGGATAAACGCTAGTAATAATATGATTGACTTAGAATTAATTGAAGTGCCTGCAAATGAAGCGACATTATTAGAAGAAGTCATTGGCGGCGGAGTTCGCATCGATGACATGCTGTATACACTAGGCAATACCATGACAGAACTTGGTCGATTAACCTCTGTTGATGCAGTCAATATTCATAAGCAAGATGTTGCTATGTTACTGGGTAATATTACAGTTAATGGTAACTACTTAACCCAACAAGCTGAACCGTTAATGGCAACCACCTTATTTGCCGATTTTCACGCTAACGTCAAGTCAATCAAACAATTTTGCGATGTTCCAGGAACCCTATATATTGCACAAACAAATGTTGTCAATCAGCAACGGTCAGCAGAAAAAAGTCACCTACAAGCCGACACTTATTTTGATGCGACCAATCATCAACTAGACCAACTGGTGAAACTCGCTAATGAAAGGTTTCGCGAGCTGCAAATGGTCGCCATTGATGATGTAAGTACCGCACAAACATTGGCTATTCTGATGGCTGTAGTGTTTGTCTTAATGGCGACTTTTATCTATTACTTTACGTCTAAAGCAATGTTGGGTCCTCTCCAAGCCATTAACAAAGCATTATCACGTATTGCCAGTGGAGATTTGTCACAACGATTAACCAAACAAAATAATGATGAATTTGGAGAGTTAATGGATAACATTAATAAGTTGTCTGATGATCTGACTCAACTATTGCAAGCCATTGACCGTGATGCACATTTACTGGATGACTCCGCCATCCAGTCGCAAACGCAAAGTGAGGCAATATCCCGTTCAGCCTCAGGACAAATTAGTCATATTAGTCAAGCAAAGCTGCTTGCAGAACAGATATATCACAGTTCAAATAAAGTAAATGAACAAGCCTCTGAATCAGAACAATATATAAAATCAGCCTCATTGCAAGGTGTTCAGATAAAAAGCATTGCAGATGATAATCGTATCCGTATTGAAACCTTATCCACTAGCTTGCAAGACTCCGTTGAGACCATGACAAAACTGAGTTTACACAGCAATAACATTGGCGGCATTTTAACCACCATCAGTGCGATAGCTGATCAAACTAATTTGTTAGCCTTAAATGCTGCTATTGAAGCAGCAAGAGCGGGTGAACATGGTCGCGGTTTTGCTGTTGTTGCAGATGAAGTTCGTTCATTAGCATCGAGAACACAGTCATCAACAGCCGAAATTCAAACCATGATAGATGCCTTACAACAAGAAACCTCCCATGCCGTTAATGCAATTTTACAAGGACAAACACAAGCTAGTGAATGTGTAGAACAAAGTAAGTCATTACATGATGCTATTGAAAAAATAGAAACGGCATTAAACACCATAAATGGTATGAGCCAAAGTATTACTCAAGCCGCTAACGAGCAGGTAAATCATAGTAAACAAATTGCACAAACAATGAATCAAACGGCAGACTCTGCCGAAAAGAATGCACAAGAGTCAACAACTATGACCGAACGAAGCCAACAATTAAACCAACTGGCACATTCACTCACCACCTCAGTTGAACGATTTACACTCTAAACATGAAAGGACAGGAAATTAACGTAAAAAGATTTGAGTGCGCTATGTAATCAGAAAACTCAACATGATAAATGGCAACCAAATTTAGATCATATAATTCGGCTGTAAATCGACAAACATTGACCCTGAGTAATGAGACCATTGTGGCCACACTACTCAATTTAACCAAAGCAGAATAAAGCAATGGCGATAATAGACTAGCAGTGATATTGAACACTCATACATATATTCAATATCGCAAGTATTAAACGTCTCGCACCACGGCCGATAATACCTTAAGCATATTCTTGCATAAAGTCGTCAAGATTATCATTAATGACTTCTATCTCATCACCGCTAAATTGGGCAACATGAAACAATGCTTCACCTTCATTGGTCACTGGAATATTACTGTTACCAATAATAATCCCGTCAGTAGGAGCCAAAAGTGGTGATGGTTCACCGCCCAAAGGGTTAACGATATTGGCTAAGACTTGGCCTTTAGATACCCGCTCGCCCAGCTTGAGCTTAATATTAACTAAGCCATCGGACTCACTGCGAACCCAATAACTGCGGCTAGCATTAACACTATTAGTTTGGGTTTTAATTTTGCCTTTAGTCATACTTAAGCAGCGCATCACATTGATAACACCATTAACACCAGACTTAATCGACATATCACTAAAACGCAGTGCTTCGCCCGCTTCATACAAAATACACGGAATATTTAAGCTGTTAGCGTAACCACGCATTGAGCCATCTCGGGCTTTAGATGACATAATCACCGGCGCCCCAAAAGCATTCGCCATTTCAAGCATGACTTCATTATCGGTATCACAACGGATCTGCGGTAAATTATCACGGTGAATTGCGCCTGTATGCAAATCCACAATATGCGTTGCACGTTTAACGAGAATACTACTAAACAAGTGAGCTAAACGGCTTGCTAACGCACCTTTAGCCGACCCAGGAAAGCAACGATTTAAGTCGCGACGATCTGGCAGATAACGAGATTGTTGAATAAAACCAAACACGTTAACGATAGGGACAACTAACAAGGTCCCCGTTAAGGTTTTAGCATTAACACGACCGAGCAAGCGTCGACATATTTCAATGCCATTTAACTCATCACCATGAATTGCTGCACAGACCAATAAAACGGGTCCCGCTTTTGTGCCATGAAACACTTCAACGTGCAGATCCATCGGTGTATCGTTATACAGTTTTGCTGCGGGCAATTTGACACTTAGTTGAGTGCCTGCCGATACGCTAACGTCACCGATAACAAACGGTTCGTGCTTTCTTGCCATTAACCAACTCCTTTCGTTTTTGCGCTAGTAGGTTTAACGTTTTTTTCGATAAACTGAATAATTTTTTCAGCGACATCTATACCGGTGGCCTTTTCGATACCTTCAAGACCCGGTGATGAGTTTACTTCCATCACTAATGGACCGTGTTTAGAACGCAAAATATCAACGCCTGCAACATTTAGCCCCATCGTTTTAGCAGCACGTAATGCCGTTGAACGTTCTTCTGGAGTTAATTTTACAATGCTAGCAGAACCACCTCGGTGTAAATTAGAGCGGAATTCGCCTGGCAATGCTTGGCGTTTCATCGCAGCAATCACTTTATCACCAATTACGAAACAACGAATATCAGCACCACCGGCTTCAGCGATATATTCTTGCACCATAATGTTGGCTTTCAAGCCCATAAACGCTTCAATAACAGACTCAGCCGCTTTACGCGTTTCAGCTAAGACAACCCCAATCCCTTGAGTACCTTCAAGTAACTTAATCACACAAGGGGCACCACCAACCATGTCTAATAAATCGGGAATATCTGCTGGTTTGTTGGCAAACCCTGTCACGGGTAAACCAATGTTCTTACGTGACAATAGTTGTAGTGAACGTAACTTATCGCGAGAGCGGGTAATCGCAACGGACTCGTTCAATGGATGCGTCCCCATCATCTCAAATTGACGCAATACCGCTGTACCGTAAAAAGTAACAGACGCACCAATACGCGGAATTACCGCATCAAATTTAGGTAACTCTTCACCGCGTACATGGATACTTGGCGCATTCATGTTGATGTTCATATAACACTTTAGCGGGTCTACAATTTTTATAACATGACCACGCGCTTCTGCAGCTTCTTTTAAACGGCTAGTCGAATATAAATTCTTATTTCTCGACATTATTGCAATATGCATTTGTTACTCTCCTGCTAGATATGACTCTGCTGAATTAACCAAAAAACGCCCTTCTAATGCCCTGCGTCCTAATAACATCCTAAATTTCATGTTATCTCTGTTGGTTAACGTCAATTCGATGTCGAAAAGTTGTTCACCAATAAGGATTGGCGTTTTTATCACGAAACGGTTAGTGACATGACCACCAGAATCACTGACTTCCCGACGATCGAATATAGGAAATTCGCACATGACTTCGCGATCCGAATCTTGATCAGGATGAAGCCAGACTCGAACCCATTTTTGTTTATTTTTTTGAAACGGTTTTATTTTAAACGCATGTAAACAGGATGTTTTTGCGCCTGTATCCACTTTGATTTTGACTCTTTCGTTGCCAATCTCAGGAAAAGTACCCCATTCGCGCCAACCCACAATACCGAGGGAATGTTCAGTCATGGTCAATCCTTTCATATAGAGGAATTATTCATTCCAAGTGTAATATTTCAATAAAATCAATCTTTAGCAGATATCATAATCAACAAAAAACTTGCGTGATTAAATAAATATATATTGCTTACTCGATGCTAGTAACGAGCTTTACACCAACAAAAATAGCTTTAACAACAATTTTAACACCAACACTTTATTTATATCAAACTAACATTAACGCAATAGTAAAAAAAAATCTTTATGTCAGTTAGTTACAACAACAAATCAGACACTTTAAAATCACTGAAATATTATATTAACTATGCATTTTAAAACATAAATTACACAATTAATATAAAAGTGTTCAAATAACATCCACGTTATTAATGCCTTAAATAAACCTTAGCTATTTCACTCATGGCATACATTGTTTAACATGTGAGAAAGCTATCACATCACTCTTAGGAGCGGTTGATCTTTCAAGGTTGGTTTGGCAGTGAATTATTGGTCATTACTTAAACATGAGCTATAAGGTAGAGACTTTGTGGTGTAGTTATTCTACATAAAAAGTCGATAACGCAGTAAAAATGCCCCTAAAACGCTGTCAGAAGAGGTCTGCTAAAAACGTTTTGCTCTTTGTTGAGCGATTCTTTGCTAAGCGCGTGGTGCTTAGATTACTAGGCAGCAATCCACTCGCCTCGATTAACACGTTTTTATCTCGAACAACATTCAACCAGCAAAAGTCAACAGACCCTAACACCACTATTGCTAAAAAGGGATTACCATGTTCAGCCAACTCAGCTTCGACTTTTTAAATAGGTTATCTATCAACAATGATAGAGAATGGTTTAAAGCCAACCAGCAACAATACGAAGACCAAGTGAGAACACCTGCATTGCAATTTATAGAAGCGATGCAAGGTCCCATATTAACAATGTCACCACGTTTTACCGCTGTCGCTAAAAAAGTAGGGGGTAGCTTAATGCGCCCACAGCGTGACAGCCGCTTTAGTAAAGATAAAACACCGTATAAAACTAATGTTGGTATTCAGTTTAGACACTTTCAAGCTAAAGATGTCCATGCACCAGGTTTTTATGTTCACATAGCTAATGATGAATGTTTTATTGCTGCCGGAATTTGGCACCCAGAGTCTAAAGCACTCAACGCAATTCGGCATTGTATCGATGAAAATCCTAATGCCTACCAAAAAGCGTTAAAACAATTAACTCAAGCGGGATTCGAACTCACAGGTGATAGTCTATCTAGACCGCCTAGGGGATTTGATAAACATCACTCAATGATTGATGAACTAAAGCGAAAAGATTTTATTGCTATCAAGCCCATTAGCTCACAACAAGTTTGCCAAGATAATTTTGTCGAATTTTGTACCCAAGAATACCAACATACACGTGCATTAATGGCTTATTTATGCTTTGCATTAGATTTGGACTTTTAGGATGCAAATCATCACACCTTCACAGCGACTGTATCGTCTCGGTTATGCTTAATATTACACGAATAAAACAAAATTTCAGAAAAGCGGCACATTATCAGATTGTCGTAAATGTTAAAGATCTTTGATTACGGCATTATAGTTTTAGCTCATCATTTAGAGAAGCCGTGTTAAACTAACCCAAATAGTCCCCAGTACAGCGCACTTAACGATGCTGTCTAGTAACCTCAGGTCAATTCATGAGCCCTAACAGTCCAGCCATGTCTAACGAAATAACATCAGACGAAACGCATTCACATAACATCACTGCTGCGACGCCAGCACAAAAGCGAGCACTAAGTTACTCAACAACCATTGAAATGTTGTTTAATCAAGTTTTAAGCACAAACATGCCTGCAGATAGGATCATAGGTCAATATTTCCGCGAGCATAAAAAGCACGGTTCCAAAGACAGGCGAGTGATACGTGAGAGTCTGTTTGGTCTGTTTCGTTGGTGGGGGTGGTTAAAGCAATTAGAGTCAGGCCACAAACACACAACATGGTTTCAGCAACTAAGCACCTGTGCGATGTTAGAGCAACATCAGTGGAGTGACATAATCATTGCTTGGAATGAATTTGCACAATGGCCTCAAACTCGCGCGGACCCAATACAACTAGAACACGAAGCATCTTTAAATGACAAATTGAGCGCATTTGCGACATTAAGCGGCATTACTACCAGCCAAATCACCCAACTGTTACCACAATGGTTTTGGCAGCTTTGTCCTGTCGTAGAAGCCGAACAATATGCTGTTGTTAACGCAATGAGCAGTCGACCACCAATATGGGCTCGTGCACAAACACTGTCGGCAGCAAAAGTGATTGAGTCTCTTAGACAAGTGGGTGTTGAAGCAGAAGCTAGCCGTTACTTTTCAGATGCCATAAGTTTGGGCCATAAAAGTATTAACCTAAATGAGATAAGTCTTTATAAGCAAGGTCATATTGAAATTCAAGATTTAGCCTCGCAAGTCATTGGCCAAATTTGCCAACCAAGTAGCCATGAAAAATGGTGGGATGCTTGCAGTGGTGCTGGTGGTAAAACCCTGCAGTTATACTCATTAATGTCACAACAAAATGTCCCCATCACTGGCAACATTATTGCATCTGACATTCGCCGCAAACCATTAGAAGAACTACGCAAACGCGCCAATCGCGCAGGTTTTGAGAATATCAGTGTTGTACCTTGGAAGGGCGATGAATTACCAGTAGATACTAATGCCTTTGATGGTGTTTTAGTCGATGCCCCATGCAGCTGTACGGGTACTTGGCGTAGAAACCCTGATATGCGTTGGTTAGATAATGCAACGGCAATCACCGACAAACCGATACTTCAACTCGATATATTGCGTCGCAGCGCAGCAGCAGTCAAATCTGGCGGTAAGTTGATATATGCCACGTGTTCTTTATCACCTAGTGAAAATGAACAAATTGTACAAGACTTCTTAGTTGAAACAACAGAGTTTGAGCTAGAACCCGTCATCCATCCTTTTACCGGACAGCAATGTGACATGTTGACCATTTGGCCTCAGCAAGCCAATAGTGATGGAATGTTTGTCGCGAAGATGCGGCGCAAGTAAGATCAACTTAAGCATAGCCACTAAAAAGCCATCATATCGATGGCTTTTTATTAATTAAATCAACCAGTTAATTCAGCTACTTACGGTGTAAACGTAATATTAATTCAGCTTCTGCTTTAGGCAATTCACACTCTTGCATCAACTCTTCAATTCCAGCGCCGAGTCCCACCATTTTGACAGCCCGAGAATATAATTTAGCTTGCGGATCTTGCTGGCTAGCTTCCTCGAGCATATCAGTCTGTTTAGACAGTTTTTTCTCTAATTCGACAACGCGTCTACCAACACCAATAGTACCACTGCGTAACTCATGTAATTCACGTTTAAAAGCTTCCCGCTGACGATCGCTTTCTTTTACTAAGACTGTCAGAGCATCCACTTTTGTCTTTAATTTACTGGACTGTTTTTGTAAATAAAGTACTAAACCAAGACACGCAATCACATATATTAAAGCCGCAATAAGAAATTCATCACCCATTAACATACCTTTGTTGCCATTATCTAAAAACATAAAGCAAAAGCCAAAACAAAAAGCCAACAGTTATTCGGTTGGCTTATTTGAGCAAAATGCTATTAGAGCTGTGTTAGTTCAACCCACTCTTCATCAGATAATAACTTGTCTAAGTCGACTAAAATTAATAATTCATTGTCGCGATTACTTACACCCTGAATATACTTAGCACTTTCTTCAGTACCAACATTAGGTGCATTATCAATTTCTGAACGGCGTAAGTAAACGACTTCAGCTACGCTATCAACCAGAATACCAATAACTTGCTTTTCAGCCTCAATGATCACCACTCGAGTTGAATCATCTAATTCAGCAGATGGCAAACCAAAACGTGAACGAGTATCAATAACCGTAACCACGTTACCGCGCAAGTTAATGATCCCTAATACATAATCAGGTGCACCTGGAACAGGAGCTATTTCGGTATAGCGTAATATCTCTTGAACTTGCATTACGTTAATACCATAGGTTTCATTATCTAGCTTAAATATCACCCATTGTAATACTACATCGTCTTTACCGGCAGTAGCCGCTGCTACACTTCTAGAATCGCTCATAGTTAACCTCGGTCAATCGAATCCTGACAACCTAAACCTGCATCAAGCATTTTGATTAAAGCTTGAACATGTATAATGCCACACATTTGTTGTTTTACTACCCCAGCAAGCCAAGGACGCTTACCCGGCTTTTCACGCCAATTGACGTGTGATTTATCTATTTTAACGGAGTTAACTAACGACTCACATGTTAATCCCCACTGACTATCTTCTAGCATAACAAGATATTGATAATTTACTGTTTGCGCTAGTTCCGAAGAATATTTCTCAGGCATCACCCATGCACAGGTATCAACCACATTAATTTTACTGTCTCGATGGGTTTGCACCCCCATAAACCAAGAAGGTCGCCCAATAAGATGGTTTATCTTCTCAATTTTAATTATCCCGCCTAAGCTCACTAACGGCACTGCAAGTGTTAGCCCTGCAACATTAAAAAATAACACCTGAAATTCATCATCAAGTACTTCTTGTAAATCATGAGTAACACTAGGCGGTTGAAAACCAACTTGTGTTTGTGGTGCTGTGTTATCTTGCACCACAACACTTTCCACTAGCTGATCATGTTTAATAATAGCGTCTTTTACATCAGCAAGTGAACTTTCGTCGTTTTTTATATCGACTAACGGTTTGATTTCTTTATCCGTTAACGGTATTTGTTGTGTCTTAGTTTGATTAATTGCTATTTCGGGTTCAATATGCGTGATGGCCTGACGAACACGCTCAGCACTGGCTTTAATCTTTTGTGATAAATCGGTTTCAACTTTAGGCTTAGATACCGCTGACAATAATTTTTCAAGTGCGAGTTTATCTACACTTGTTGTCGGTTCTGCATATTGTCGTTGGCTAGCCGTTACAGGAGTAACCTTAGTTGATGTAAGTTGCGCATAATGTTTAGATAGCGCAATGTCTACCGCTGTGCCTGTAGGTTTATCCTCGGTAATATTTGGCCTTTTTTTGCCTAAATCATCAACGTGATCTGCAGAGTCACTTTGTTTTACCTCAACGCTTTGTTCAGAAATCGCTTTCGACGGTTCCTGTAATAAAAGACTGAAATAATCAAAAACAGTTTCATCAACCGATTTTGACATGAGTAAACTCCTGAGAATATAAGAAATCTAGCAGACGATTATATGCTTTTACACCTCGGCTACTGGCTGAATAATGCGATGCTGGTAAATGAGCCAGGCTTGCATCTCTAAATTTAGTATCAACAGGGATCATGTCATTAGGCCAAAGTGTTGGGCCATATTTATCCTGCAAAAATTGCAATGCGATTGGAGAAGCTTTGGTTCGCTTGTCATACATTGTCGGTAATACTGTATAGCTATAGCGTGTTTTCTTTGAGCGCCCCATAATTTCCATGGTTTTTACCATTCGTTCAAGCCCTTTTATGGCTAAAAACTCGGTCTGAACAGGAATAATAATGTGTTGACTTGCTGCTAAGGCATTCACCATTAACACCCCTAACACGGGCGGACAATCAATAATAGCAACATCATATTTATCTTCGAGTAACGATAATAAATTACGTAGTACTAACCCCATTCCTTCTTGATGACCTAATGATCTATCAAGTGTTGCCAATGCCATATTAGCCGGAATAATATCGAGCCCTTCAATTTGAGTTGAAATTACATTTTGCATAATCAACTCTTGAGTCAACGACTGATGATTCAAAAATACATTATAAAGAGAGCCAGATACTTCATCCGAGTCAATACCCAAATAATAGCCCAATGAAGCATGGGGATCCGTGTCGATCATCAACACGCGTTGACCACGTTTAACCAGAGAACCGGCCAAACTGGCTACTGTGGTGGTTTTACCAACGCCACCTTTTTGGTTAGCTACCGTCCATACTTTCAAAAAAGCCTCTCAACTCATTATATGATGCTGTTATGGAATATTGACTATTGTTTGTCTTGCTTCTCATCGCGGGTTGTCACACGAATACCGCCACTAGGTAAACGGATAACCTTAACCCCTTGATCATTTTCAGATATAACAACCTCTTGCTTTTTCTGCATAGAGGGATCATTGATACTGTCGTTCACCTTATCAATGTCAGTGAACGGGGAATTAGCCATCACGCCAGGTCCTAATAACACACTTTTCGATTGATTGTCAGCAGAGGCTATTATTGTTTGAGTTTGCTCTGGATGTTGAGTTAACCAATTAGCAATATTATCAGCTTGATCTTCTGGTACCATTAACAATACTTGAGATGCAGTTAAACGTTCAACATTTTGTTCTAATAGTGTGACTTTACGTTGAGCTTCTATATATAATCCAGCTAATACGATGATAATAATGAAGGATATAAACAATCCCAGCATTTGCTTAGTCTGTATAGAATACTCAGACTTAGCCACGGCTAGACTCTTTTAAAATAGCTTCAGCCATATTATCTAACGAAATAGAGTGAGTCGAAATACCAGATGAAGCAATAGCTTGAGGCATACCATATACCACACAACTTGCTTCATCTTGTGCCCAAATAGTAGCACCAGCAGATTTTAACATTCTGGCACCTTCCCTACCATCTGCGCCCATTCCGGTCAACACGACAGCTAACACATCACCACCAAAAGCTTTAGATGCTGAAGCAAAAGTAATATCGACTGAAGGTTTATAGTTCATCTCGTGGGTGCCGGGGATCACTTTTAACCTTCCGGTCATGCCATTACGTTCAATCATAAGCTGCATGCCTCCAGGTGCTAAATAAGCACACCCTGGACGCATAACATCACCATTTTGCGCCTCTTTGACTTCAATATTACACAAGCTATTAAGACGTGCAGCAAATGCAGGGGTAAATGCCGCAGGCATATGCTGGATTAAAACAATCGGATGTGGGTAATTAGATGGAAATGCAGTGAGTACTTTCTGTAATGCGACAGGCCCGCCGGTCGATGTACCAATCAATAACGCTTTGTATTGCTTCCCGCTAGCTCGAATTGACGATACTGATGATACCGCAGGACTCGTTGCTTGGCGCTCAACAGGAACCGCTATCACACTAGAGCGAGAGGCCTTAGGAGGCGCAGTTGAAGCTAAACGACTGCTAAGTGGGCGAGTAGAGGTTGTTGATGTATCTTGCTCGAGTGTCGTTGTTCGGCGACTTTGCGGCACTGAAGATAACGAACTTGAACGATATATCCGACGTCGACCCAACGCTTTGATTCGTTGCTGTAATAAAAGAATGGCATCATCTTTATTAGTCGCAATATCTTCAAAACGTTTAGGTAAAAAGTCTAATGCGCCCGCTTCTAACGCATCAAGTGTCGCTTTGGCACCATCATGGGTTAATGATGAAAACATCAAAATAGGTGTAGGGTTACTGGCCATAATTTCACGGACAGCACTAATACCGTCCATCACAGGCATTTCAATATCCATAGTAATGACTTGAGGTTTAAACTTTGCAGTCATATCAACAGCTTCTTTGCCATTTATTGCAACAGCAACAACCTCGAGATCGGGATCTTGATTAACAATTTCACTGACTCGACGTCGAAAAAAGCTAGAATCATCTACAACTAGTACTTTTATGGTCATTTAATGCCTTAAATAATGGAACTTTTATTATTTTTTGCTTTTTGCATAATGTTTCAACAATCCAGGTACATCTAGAATAAGTGCAATACCACCATCAGATGTAATTGTCGCGCCCGCCATACCAGGAGTACCTTGTAACATACTTCCAAGCGGTTTAATGACAACTTCTTCTTGTCCTATCAACGCATCAACAACAAACCCAATTTGCATCGTACCAAGTTGAACAATCACAACATGACCTTGTTTTTTATCACCATGTTTAAAGGTCGATTTGTTGCTGTGCAGCCAATGCTCTAAATAAAATAATGGTACGGCTTTATTTCGGAAAATTACCGTCAATTGGCCGTCAACAATGTTGGTCTTAGTTAAATCTAAATTAAAGATTTCATTCACACTTGATAATGGTAGTGCAAATACTTGATTAGACACATCAACCATTAATGTTGGCATAATTGCTAACGTTAATGGCACTTTAATTTCAAGTATGGTGCCCTTGCCTTTCATTGAATCGATAAAAACAGTTCCGTTAAGTTGGTTAATGCGGGTTTTCACCACATCCATACCCACACCACGGCCTGAGATATCTGAAATTTCAACTTTCGTCGAGAAACCAGGAGCAAAAATAAGGTTAAACGCTTCGTTATCGGTCATTCTTGCTGCGGCATCTTCATCTAACACGCCACGACTGATTGCAATTTGTTTTAACTTCTCAGGATCCATTCCTGCGCCATCATCCTCAATTTTGAGCAGGATATGGTCACCTTCTTGACTAGCCGACAAGGTAATAGTACCGGTACGTGGTTTACCGCTCGCTTCACGCGTAATCGGCATTTCTATACCATGATCGACTGAGTTACGCACCAAGTGAACTAAAGGATCCGCTAATGCTTCGACTAAATTCTTATCTAGATCGGTGTCTTCACCAATCATTATCAGATCAATTTCTTTATTTAAAGTACGCGCCATATCTCGAACAACGCGAGGGAAACGACCAAATACTTTCTTGATGGGTTGCATGCGAGTCTTCATTACCGCGCCTTGTAAATCAGCGGTAACTAAATCAAGATTTGCAAGCGCCTTTGACATGTCTTCGTCTTCACGGTTCACACCTAAGCTAACCAAACGATTTCGTACTAAAACCAACTCACCAACCATGTTCATGATTTCATCTAAACGAGCAGTATCTACACGAACAGTTGTTTCACCCTGAGGAACAGAAGGCGCTTTCACAGGTGCTTTATCTTTAACGAGTTCAGCTTTTGGTGCTGCGACAGGGGGCGTGGCGGTGACTGGTTTTGCGACAGGCTTAGCGGTTGGAGTCACTGCAGGTTTAGCAGTTGGAGTAACATGTTTTTGAGCTGTTGCAGGCGTTGGTTGCGGCTTAACGTCGGCAGGAGAACTACCTTTTCCGTGTAATTCATCTAAAAGGCGTTCGAACTCATCATCTGTAATTTCATCAGAATCAACAAGTGGCTCAACAACTGGAGTACTCGCAGGTGGTTTCGCTGACGCTACGGGGGCAGATGTCTCTTTGAATGAACCAGAACCGTGCAGTTCATCTAATAATGCTTCGAACTCATCATCGGTAATTTCGTCGCTATTATTCGCAGTTGGAGTTTTTGGAGCCTCGGAGCCTTGATTAGTATCAGATACTTGAGGTGCTACTGGACCTTTACCACCGCCATGCAATGCATCAAGTAGCGCTTCAAATTCCGATTCGTCAATCTCATCAATACTGCCAGAATTAGAGATCTCTTCTGATTGAGTATTAAGATCTTCAATGTACTCAGGTTCGCTTGACTCAACAACACTCTCGATAGGTTCAGGCTCTTCAGCTGCCATTTCTGAAGGTAATGGTGCACCTGAACTTAATAATTTAAGCTTCGCAAGCAATTCAGGATCTGCAGGGTCTTGGGTTTCCCCCTGTTGAGTTTGAGCAAACATGGAATTAATGGCGTCGACAGCTTGCAAAATGATATCCATTAATTCTGCATTTACGCCACGTTTACCAGTGCGCAATAAGTCAAACGTATTTTCGGCTTCGTGACATACGTCAACCATGGGTTTTAGGCTTAAAAAACCTGCTCCACCCTTAACGGTATGGAATCCACGGAAAATAGCATTAAGTAAATCACTGTCATCAGGATTATTTTCAAGGGCAACTAGTTGCTCTTGTAGAAGCTCTAAAATCTCACCAGCTTCGATTAAAAAGTCCTGGAGTATCTCTTCATCAACATCAAAGGACATTAAATTGACTCCTAATTAGAAACCCAGACTTGATAGCAGATCGTCAACTTCATCCTGACCAGTCACAACATCTTCACGCAATTCTGCATGCATGATTGGACCTTCTGCTTCTATCTTATTATCGTTTATAGCTGGCGATGATTCGGTAACATGATCTCCAAACACAGTTAACATTGAGACCAAATTACTTTCTACTTCACGAACTAAATCTATTACTCGGCGGATCATTTGACCCGTTAAGTCTTGGAAGTCTTGCGCCATCAAAATTTGATTTAATAGCTCACGTAGACGATTAGAATCATGTTCGCTATGCGACATAAACTGCTGAACATCATGACAAAGTGATTTAAACTCACTTAATTGTATATCACGACGCATCAGCTTATCCCACATGGGCGTCACAGATTGTATATTACTAATGATGGTATCGGCCAAAGGTAGGCATTCTTCAACCGCATCCATAGTTTTATTTGCAGCTTGTTCTGTCATATCGATAACATAATTCAATCTTTCTTTAGCATCCGGTATTTCGGTATTAGCTAATTCAGATAAACGGTTATCGACTTGAAAATCTCTTAGTGCACTATGGAGTTGTCGAGTTAACTTACCGACTTCTTCAAAAAGCTCACGCTGTAATGGCGCAGCAAGCTCCCTGATTGCGTCATCTGCTTTGTCTTGCTTACCAGAAGTAAGCAATTCAACAAGTTCTTGGGCCTGTTCGAGAGTGATTAACCCCGATATTGATGCCTGCATGACTTATCCTTGCTTATGCGAGTCGTTCAAAGATTTTATCTAACTTTTCTTTTAACGTTGCTGCGGTGAAAGGTTTTACCACATAACCATTAACACCGGCTTGCGCTGCTGCAATAATCTGTTCACGCTTAGCCTCTGCGGTTACCATCAATACCGGTAAATGTTTTAATGAATCATCTGCACGAATTGCTTTAAGTAAATCAATACCTTGCATTCCCGGCATATTCCAATCTGTTACCACGAAATCAAAGTCGCCTTTTTGTAACATAGGTAGGGCTGTTGAGCCATCATCTGCTTCTTGGGTATTATTAAATCCCAAATCTCGCAACAAGTTCTTAATGATACGCCTCATTGTTGAAAAATCGTCAACAATGAGAATCTTCATATTCTTGTCCAAGGTTTCCTCCGGTGAGCTGACACTCGTTTGCTCTAAATAAGTTATTATTCTTGTGTCCAATGCTTGAGCTTAGCTTTTAATCTGAGCATTGCCTGACTTAATATCTGGCTTACTCGCGATTCGCTAACCTCAAGGATGGCACCAATTTCTTTTAAATTTAATGCTTCGTCATAATATAACGATAATACTAACGCATCTCTTTCTGGCAATGTTTTAATTGCTTCAACCAGTGCAGATTGGAATTGAACTTCAGCAAGTGAGTCAAAGGTTTCATCTGGTGATTCGTTGTCTGTAATTAACACATCTTGCGAAACACCAAGATCTTCTATGCCTATGATTTTACCAACAGAAACATCATTTAAGATATGATGGTACTCATCGAGCGACATATCAAGTTTTTCGGCAATTTCTGTATCATGAGCATCTCGTCCAAGCTGTTGCCCTAATTCATCAATCACCTGTGCAACGCGACGATTATTTCGGTGAACAGAGCGTGGAACCCAGTCACCACGGCGAATTTCATCAATCATTGCACCACGAATTCTGATCCCTGCAAAGGTTTCAAACTTAGCGCCTTTGCTACAATCAAATTTAGATGAAGCTTCAAGTAACCCCATCATTCCAGCTTGTAATAAATCATCAAGTTGCACCGATGCTGGCAATCTTGCCAGCATATGATGGGCAATTCGCTTTACCAACGGTGCATACTGTTCAACAATAGACGTTTTGTTATCGAACTGAGTATACGCAGCGGCTTTATTCACTCGTCCTTCCTTCTTCTTGTATCGGCTTACGTTGTACAAGACGTTCAACAAAGAACTCTAAATGACCACCTGGCTGTTGTGGAACAGGCCAAGTCATAATTTTATTGGCTAACCCGTGATAAGCAATCGCTGAAGGTGATTTAGGATAAGCTTCAACCACTAACTTTTGCTTACGAACAGACTTCCGTAAATTTTCATCAAATGGAACTGTTGCCACCAATTCTAGAGCAACATCTAAAAATCTGTCAGTCACTTTACTTAGTTTAGCAAATAATTCCATACCTTCACGTAAACTACGCACCATATTTGCCACAATTTTGAAGTGGAACACACCATGCTCACGACTTAAAATCTTAATTAATGCATAGGCATCTGTAATTGACGTTGGTTCGTCGCACACCACAATCAGCACATCTTGTGATGCACGAGAAAAACTCAGCACCATATCAGATATGCCAGCAGCAGTATCAACAATTAAAATATCAAACTGAGTACGCATTTCACTAAATGCACGGATAAGTCCAGCATGTTGTGCTTGTGTTAACTCCACCATCGCTTGTGAACCCGAGGTAGCAGGAACAATACCAATACCTTTAGGGCCTCGTACAATGATGTCATCTAATTCGGCATCTCCGGACAAAACATGAGATAAATTTTTCTCTGCACGTATCCCAAGCATGACATCGACGTTGGCTAAGCCTAAATCGGCATCGAGTACTAATACGCGTTTGCCCTTTTCGGCTAATGCAACGGCGGTATTAATTGATACGCTTGTTTTGCCCACTCCGCCTTTGCCGCCGGACACGGCAATGACTTTAACTTTATCGTTATTTGGTTGATTCATCATACGTAAACCACTTGCTTGATCCCGACTCATATCTTTACTCAAATGCATAGGCTGTGTCATTAGACCACACCGTGTCTTGTGACGTTTGTTGTTCTTTTTCGTTTAATGCAGCTAGCGCTTGCTTCGCTAATGCTAATGTATCAGCCACTTTCATGTCCTCAGGAACACGTTGACCGTCAGTTACATAACTCAATGGTAACTCATTTTGAATCAATACGCTCAATGCACCAGCAATTGATATTGACTCATCCAATTTGGTGAGAATCGCACCGGACAATGGAATACGCTTAAAATGTTCTACAGCATCTTGCAATACACGACGTTGGCCCGTCGCTGACAAGACTAAGTAACTCCGGATGGGGATCCTACTATTTGCTGTCAAATTATCAAGTTGTTGATATAGACGCATGTCACGTTGTCCCATACCAGCGGTGTCAATTAACACTAACTTACGATTTCTGAACTGATACAGTATTTGTTCTAATTCGGTTAAATCATGTGCTTGCTTAACTGGACAGCCCATTATTTTGCCATAAGTCGCTAATTGCTCATAAGCACCAATACGGTAATGGTCAGTAGTAATTAATGCAACTTGCTCAGGTCCATGATGTGCGGCAAAACGAGCAGCAATTTTAGCTAAAGATGTTGTTTTACCAACACCGGTAGGACCAACAAATGCTACAACTCCACCGCGTTTGACAATATCATCGCCTTGATTGTCAAGTAAATTAGCTAAGCTTTGCGGTAATGCACGTACTAAATCAGCTGGAGTATAATGTTGACTCAATCCTGCTAGTTTAGCAGCTACTGCAGGAGAAAACTCTGCCGCAATCAATTTACTTTCTAACATAGCACCAACAGGATCTGTACGCTTTTTTTGATCTTTCATCAATGATGAAACTTGATGAGTTAATAAACTGCGTAATGAGGCCATCTCTTCACGCAACTCATCCATATCAGAAGATTGATTTTTACTGGTTTTTTTAGGATGTTCCGATGTTACTTTTGATTGAAAATCTGTTGCTGGTTTAGCTGATTTTACACCTTCTAATTGACGAGCCCATTCAGGCAATTCTGGCTCGTCTTGGTGAACTGACATTTGTTGTGTCATGCGGTTATGCTGTTTTTCAAGTAAAGCCTGTAGGGAGTCTGCTGCAGGAGGCGGATTCACTTTTGTTTGTGCTTTCATCGTGGGTTTAACACCTAATGACACACGATCTTCACTAACGTCCATAAAGCTGGTCGTTGGCGCTTGTGAAGCTATCGCCGCTTTCGGTTCGTCATAATCCACGGCAGCGACAATTTCGATTCCGCCAGTGACTTTTTTGTTCGACATAATGACAGCGTCAGACCCTAAAGTTTCTTTTACTTGAGCCAATGCAGCGCGCATATCTTTGGCAAAAAATCGTTTAATTTTCACTTATGCACCTCTATAAACTGACGTTATCACTATTGACCTACAGCCGAAACAATTCTTATTTGTTTCTCATCTGGTATTTCTTGATAAGAAATCACCCGTAAATTAGGAATAGTGTATTTAACAAATCGTGACAGGGTTGACCTAAGCATGCCAGATGTCAATAAAATGGCCGGTTGTCCTACCATTTCTTGCTTCTGAGCAGCGTCTAATAATGACTGCTGCATACGTTCTGCGAGACCAGGTTCAATATTAGGCCCTTCACCGCCTGTCGCCTGCATAGACTTATGCAACATTTGTTCCAACTCTGGTGCCAATGTAATGACAGGTATTTCAAGTTCTGGCCCAGAGATTTCTTGTACTATCATACGTTTTAGGGCAATACGCACTGCAGCCGTTAATACCTCGGTATCATTACTCTTAGAGCCATATTCTAACAACGTCTGCACTATGGTGCGTAAATCACGTACTGATACACCTTCATTTAGTAAGTTTTGCATGACTTTAACAACCGAACCTAGAGGCATAACATCAGGAATAAAGCCATCCACTAATTTAGGTGAGTTTTTAGCAAGCATATCCATTAATTGTTGCACTTCTTCATAACCTAATAGCTTCGAAGCATTATTGCTCAGTAGCTGACTAATATGGGTCGCAACAACTGTTGCAGTGTCAACAACAGTATAACCTAATGTTTGTGCGTGCTCTCGTTGCTCTGGCGCTATCCATACTGCCTCTAAACCAAAAGCAGGGTCGTGCGTATCAATACCATCAAGTTTACCGTAAACTTGACCAGGATTAATCGCCAGTTCACAATCATGTCTAACTTCTGCTTCACCAACCACCACGCCCATTAACGATATCCGATATGCATTAGGCGATAAATCCAAATTGTCACGAATATGTACCGCTGGCACCAAAAAGCCTAATTCTTGTGAGAGCTTTTTACGTACCCCTTTGATCCTGCCCAATAATTCTCCACCTTGAGACTTATCAACCAATGGGATTAAGCGGTAACCAACTTCAAGTCCAATAGTATCAACATGGCGTACATCATCCCAACTTAAATCTTTAGGTTCTTTCTCTTTATTTTCAACAGGGCCTTTTGTCGCCAGTGTGAGGGCCGCTTGTTTTTTGTCAATATTACGCTTGTATACAAAGTACGCTGCACCTGCGGTAATAAAAGCAAAAGTCAAAAAAGCAACATGAGGCATACCCGGCACAATGCCCATAATAAAGAGTAACCCAGCTGCAATAGCTAATGATTTGTGACTGTCAAACATCTGACTAAACATCATTTGGCCCATATCACCAGACTCATTTTGACGAGTCACCAATAATGCTGCTGCAATTGATAAGAGTAAGCCGGGAATTTGTGCGACCAAACCATCACCGATGGTTAATAGTGTATAAATTTCTACCGCACTCGAAAAGTCTAAATCATGTTGAACAATACCAATAACAAAGCCACCTAAGATATTGATGACCAAAATCATAATGCCGGCAATAGCATCACCTTTTACAAATTTTGAAGCACCGTCCATTGCACCATAAAAGTCTGCTTCTCTGGTGACTTCAGCGCGGCGAATACGAGCCTGATCTTGGGTCAGTGTGCCAGCATTTAAATCCGCATCAATAGCCATTTGCTTACCCGGCATGGCGTCTAAGGTAAAGCGAGCGCTCACCTCAGAAATACGACCAGCACCTTTGGTCACAACTGCAAAATTAATGATGATCAAAATAAGAAAGACCACTAAACCGACAGCATAGTTACCACCAATAACTACAGAACCGAATGCCTCAATTACCTTACCAGCTGCATCCCCACCATTATGCCCTTCGAGTAATACAATACGAGTCGAAGCAACGTTAAGTCCAAGCCTTAATAAAGTCGCCACAAGTAACACGGTAGGAAATGCTGCAAAATCCAGAGGTCTATCAGTATAAATAGTTACAAGCAGCACGATTAATGCTAACGCAATATTGAATGAAAAAAGGATATCGAGCAGAAAAGCCGGCATCGGTAACACAACCATTCCCAGTGCAGCAAGCACTAATAAAGGCGTACCAATGCCTTTAAATGTCGACGGTCTTATTTGTTTAAATTGCCCGAAAGCCGCTTTTGCATCCATTGAGGAGAACCCTTTGTAAAGTCTACTGCGAAATAATGTACTGTTATTTGACGCTAATAAACCTATAAAGCAAAAAACAAGCCAAAACTAGACAAAAATAAACACAACAATTTAAATGGTCATTAATGCTTCAAATCATTTGGGATTGGTTGATTAATGGGGATCGGTTTAGGTCGACGACCTTTACCTTTTTGATATTGGCGCAGTTGGAATACATACGCCAAGACTTGTGCCACAGCGGTAAACAAACCTTCAGGTACTTGTTGGTCAATTTTAGTGGTGTGATAAATTGCACGAGCTAGCGGTGGAGCAGAAACAATAGCAACATTATGTTCACGGGCAATTTCACGTATTTTAAAGGCGACATCATCAACGCCTTTAGCGAGTAAAAAAGGGGCTGACGAACGGCTCACATCATATTTTACTGCTACCGCATAATGCTCAGGGTTAACAACGATAACATCAGCATTAGGTACTTCTGTCATCATACGTCGTTGCGCCATTTCATGTTGCAACTGTCTTATTCGACCTTTAACTTCAGGCTTACCTTCAGTATCTTTATACTCATCTTTTATTTCCTGCTTGGTCATTTTAAGTTGTTTATTATGGTTCCAAATTTGAAATGGCACATCAATAATAACAATCAACAACATGGAACTGCATAATAAGATAAACATCCAAATGAGCAAATCTAGTGCATGGTATATGTTGCCTGGCAGATGATCGTTCGATAGCGTTAAAATATCAAAAAAGTAAAAACTCAGTAGAAAGTAAGCGGATAATGCTACTACCGAAAATTTGGCGATTCCTTTGGCAAGTTCAACTAATGCTTGGGTACCAAACATGCGTTTAAAGCCATTCATAGGGTTTAACTTACTGCCTTTAGGCATAAAGGCTTTAACTGAAAAAGATATTCCACCCAACACAATATTGCCAAGAAACGACACAAATGCCAAAAAGGCAATAAAACTCACTAACGGCCATGCAAGCTCGCTTCCCACAACCCCCCATACTCGAAACATGGAATTAGTATCAAATATTTGATCGCGTTCCATTGAAAATATCTGCTTCATAATGGCATAAAGACTTTTGGCAATAGCCGGGCCTGTCATCGAAAACCCAACAGATGCAGCAAGCAGGACAGCAGCGGTGCCTAGCTCTTTCGAACGAGCTACTTGCCCCTTTTCACGAGCTTGTTCAAGTCGTTTCCCTGTGGGGTCTTCTGTGCGCTCTTGACTGCTATCATTTTCTGCCATCTGCGTTTCCTAGAATACTACAGAGCCATCAAGTTGACATTGAAGCTGCAAAATATCACAAATAAGTAGTTGGGCCGCAGACCAGACTTCATCAAAATGCGCCATAATTGGTCCCAATGTTAACCATAAAATCAATAACCCGCTCACCATCGTGACCGGAAAACCAATAGAAAAAATATTTAATTGAGGTGATGCTCGCGTCATCACCCCAAAAGATAAATTAATTAATAACAATGCAACAATCGCCGAAATTGACATCGTTAACGCTGAGCCAAACATGAAGCTTCCCCATTCGGCTAAGGCACGATAGTTAGCAATGGATATACCTTGATTTGAAATTGGAATAGATTCAAAACTGGCCACCAGCATTCTAAACATCAATAAATGCCCATCTACGGCTAAAAAAATTAATGTCGAGAGTAATAAAAAAAAGTTACTCACGACAGGCGTTTGCGCGCCAGAGCCTGGGTCAACCATTGAGGCAAAACCTAAGCTGGTCTGCATGCCTATAATTTGTCCCGTTAACACAAATGTTTGCATAACCATTAAGGTCACAAACCCCATGGTGACACCTATTAAGATTTGCTGTGCAATAACAAAAAAAGAACTTAAAGCCAGCAACTCGATATTGTCAATCGGCGGAAGAATTGGTGCAACGGCCATCGTTATCGCAACGGATAACATCAGTCTAACTCTGGTCGGGGTGGTATTGGCGCCAAATACCACCATCACCATCAACATGGATGAGATACGGAAAAATGGCAAAAGATATGCAGCAATTGTTTGACTGATTTCATCAAACAAAATATCCATGACTTATCCTATCACTTGTGGAATGCGATTAACCATTTCGATAAAAAAGTCCATCATAGTTTGCACTAACCAATGGCCTAGAAACATCAACGCAAACAACGTTACTAACAAACGAGGTAAAAAGCTTAATGTTTGCTCGTTAATAGATGTCGCAGCCTGAAATACAGCCACAATTAAACCGATAAATAAACCGGGCAAAATAATTGCAGACACAATCAACACAATAACTGACAGTGCTTCTCGGAAAATATCGATTAGCGATTCTGGAGACATTATTTAAGCGCCTTATATTCCAAAGCTGTTCGCTAAAGTCCCCATCACAAGACCCCAACCATCAACAAGTACAAATAACATAATTTTAAACGGCAGCGATACGATCATCGGCGACAACATCATCATACCCATTGCCATTAAAATACTGGCTACAACCAAATCAAGTACTAAAAAGGGAACAAATAACATAAAACCAATTTGAAACGCGGTTTTAAGCTCACTAGTAATAAAGGCCGGAATAACAACACTCATCGGCGTTTGCTCTGGAGATTGAATATCTTTATAGCCGGATATTTCAATAAACGTCTGTAAATCAGTGGTTCTGACTTGAGATAACATGAATTTTTTTATAGGTTCTTTTCCAACATCATATGCTTGAGTCAATGTTAACGTTTCATTGATATATGGTTCGACAGCTTCAGCGTAAATTTTATCAAATACTGGGGCCATGATAAAAAATGTCATAAACAGACTAATACCAATAAGCACTTGATTTGAAGGAGTTTGCTGCAAACCTAATGCCTGCCTCAATATCGATAACACCACAATGATGCGAGTAAAAGAAGTCAGCATAATAACCATTGCAGGGATAAAGCTCATTGCTGTCATTAGCAATAAAATCTGCATTGTTACCGAATATTCAGTAGCACCATCGGCTCCAGTGGTCACCGTTAGCGCGGGTAATACACCATCTTGAGCAAATGCAGTGGGTGATAATATCATTGCCATTAGCGCCACAATAACTAATGTGAACACTGTAGTGCACTTATTCATTATGCTGTTCCTTTGCGTATTTTAGACGACTGGCAAACGAAGATGTTGGAACGTCGACAGGGTTAGCTAATTTATCAATGAGGTTAATCTGTTGTGAAGTCACGCCAAGTAAATACTGTTGTCCGTCTACTTCAACTAAAACCACTTTTTCTCGTTGTCCAATTGCCGTCACAGCAACTGTTTTTATTACACCACCATGTGATGGTACTAATTTAAGACGTTTTACAATATAAGCTAACAAAAATATTAGCGCTAATACCACAATCAAGCCACCAACCATATTGGCTAATGTGGCGACATTTGACACTTCATTAGTCTGCGCTACGGTATTATTGGCCAGTGAATTTGACACTTCAGGAGCGCTCAAAGCCCCACTCATGATGCTGGAGATAAATATCATATTCGCCACGACGATTCCTTGATATATGGAACTCACATAGCAAAGCGGAGTATTACCTGCGCTATGCGATGCTAATATGTGTGGTTATTTAAGCTTTTTAATTCGTTCGGTCTGACTAATTACATCAGTTAAACGGATACCAAACTTATCATTCACCACCACGACTTCACCATGGGCAATCAATGTACCGTTAACCATTACGTCTAGAGGCTCACCCGCTACACGGTCAAGCTCAACTACCGACCCTTGGTTTAACTGAAGTAGATTACGAATACTAATAAAACTGCGCCCTACTTCCATAGAAATAGTCACAGGAATATCTAAAATACCATCTAACTTTGCAGCTTCTTCTTTAGTAATGGGTTTAGAGTCATCGACTAATTCGTCAAGTTCAACCTGCTCCGCTTCTTCAATCGCCTGCTCAGCCATTGCTGCAGCCCAGTCATCACCTGTATCTTCTGTGCTCATTTATTTCACCTTATAAATCTGAAATATCACGTGACTTGCCTTTACGTGTCACTAATTGTAGCTCTGACTTGACCGTTTCGGGTCGCGGAATTTTTTCACTGATTTTCAATGCCAAATTATCGCGGGATCGGCCCATTTTACATCGATAAGTGGGTAAATCCTCGATTCTCATCATAATATGTTCAGGTAATTCAATAGGAATAATATCACCCGCTTTGAATTCCATCACATCACGAAGTGTTACTTCATGCTCAACAACATTGACGTCGAAACCAACTTGCACGTCCATAATTTCATCACGTAACGCTTGCGACCAGCGCATATCAGTATCTTGTTTATCACTTTGCACACCGGCATCGAGTAATTCGCGAATGGGCTCAATCATTGAATAAGGCATGGTGATATGGAAATCACCGCCACCACCATCAACTTCAATATGAAACGAATTAATGACCACCACTTCTGTTGGGCTCACAATATTTGCCATAGCCGGATTCACTTCTGAATCCAGATATTCAAACTCAACATCCATAACAGGTGCCCATGCATCCTTGTAATCTTCAAAGATAATTTTGAGCAGCAATTGAACAATTCGACGTTCTGTTGGCGTAAATTCACGGCCTTCAATTTTGGCATGAAAACGGCCATCACCGCCAAAGAAATTATCCACCAAGATGAAAACTAACCTTGCTTCCATCGTGATTAACGCAGTGCCTTTGAGTGGGCTAAAGCGCACCATATTTAAGCTAGTTGGCACAAATAAAGTGTGTACATATTCGCCAAACTTAAGCATTTGTACACCGTTAATTGACACTTCCGCAGCACGACGCATCATGTTAAACATACTGATGCGTAAATGTCGTGCAAACCGTTCATTAACGATTTCGAGCGTAGGCATTCGGCCACGCACAATTCGATCTTGTGATGAGAAATCATAAGAACGTGCATCAGCACTATCCTCCTGTATTTCATCATCATCGACATCATCGACACCATGTAATAGCGCATCAATCTCATCTTGGCTTAATAAATCACTCACATCATCGCCTTAGCAGTTAATGCTTTTGGTTATTGCATTACAAAACCCGTAAACAGGACTTTCTCAACGACCGTTCGTCCTGTTATTGATTGCAACGTATTTTGTACATTAAGTAACGCCAATTGACGAAGCTCATCTTTACCCGCTTGCGTACTCAGCTTTTGCACATCAGCAGCACTAAAGGTGGTTAATAATGCATCTTCAATTAATGGAATATGTTTTTTGATCAATACACTATCATCATCGCCACGCACCATGAGTTGAACTTTAATTTCAACAAGTCGTGCTCTATCAACTCCAGGTAAATTAAATAAAAAAGGTCTTGGCATACCAACATATTCAGCTTCAGCAATAACAGTAGAATCGGGTTGTGATTCGGTTGTTTCAGCACCATCCGAAACGGGTTCGTCCGTTCCCATAAAAAACCAAACCCCTCCCCCCACTAACAAAGCAAGTACAATACCAAGGCCACCAAAGAGAACCAATTTATTGATTTTCTTACCGCCTTTAGGGGCTTCTTCATTTAATTCTAATTCTTGTTCTTGCTCTTGTTCAGCCATAGTTGCGGCTCCTAATCAACATAGTGATTAACATTGAGACTTAACTAAATAACCCGTTGTTATTAAGAAGCCATATTATTGCTATAGGTTACCTGCTTAAGCATAATAATCTATAGCAGAATGTAAACTACTTGATGGATTTGTCACCAAGCTGGCCTCTTGTGCTGAAATTTCATCCAATTGGCTATCGCCACTACCTTGACCACTCGATTGTTCTTGCTGCTGATCACGTCCGTCACCACCTTGAGAAACATGGCTATCGGTTAATTGTAACCCTTCTTGTGAGAGCATATCTCGTAATCTCGGCATAGCTTGTTCAACAATATCACGGGTTTGCGATTGGGCAACATGAAACTGAACCTGAGTTTGATCGCCTTGGATCTGAATTTTAACCGTAAGGTGGCCTAGCTCAGGCGGATCGAGACGAATTTCAGCTTGTTGAATACCATTACTGACCATTGTGATTAACTGTTGTTTCATCACCGGAGAGAAACGCTGGATCATCTCCTGCATTTGGCCACCGGCTTCGCCTTGTGGTCTTAATGATAACTGAAATTGAGGTACTTCACTTTTATGTGCAGGAGTTAGACTACTCTGATTCTGTAGTGACCTACTATCTGTGTCACCAACTCCCGCCATGGCATCCAATCCCATACTTGCTTGATTGACACTTGCTGTAGTATCACTAGAGGTACGTTTTGTCGCTATGGTGTCGAGTACAACAGCAAAATCAGCTTTCGCTAATACTTTGGGATCTTTGGGCTCATTGGCATTTAATTGAATATTGCCATCAACGCGAGTTTTATCACCTAAAATGGTTTTGGGATCAACAGATGCCTCTGCAGAGCCAATAGGACGAGTCATGTCTGATTTCACATTCACTGAGTTTGCTTCTGTAACTGTCTCTGTTCTAGGTATTGCCACACTTGCAACAACTGACTTATCAGTCTCACTTTTTCCGTCTGCCACCGCTATCTGGCCAGAAGATTGAGCTCTATCATTGGCATTATCTTTGATGTTTACGTTGTCTATGATGCCTAGATTGTCATCAGCATTATCGCTTGTGATAACAATACTCGGCTCACCGGCAGCGAGTTGGTGTAAATTAAACTCCCCCATTAACTCACTGAAAGCTTGACTATCTAAAGCTTGGAGTTCTTTTAACGATAAATCGGAAAACGCCATTATTTTACTTAGCTCCTCCGGACTTAACGTAGCAAGAGTTTCTGAGACTGTAGATGTATGTTCTGATGCATCGACGATATCGCTATCAGAGGTATTATCTTCGAATGCCAACGAAACTGTCACGTCAAAATATCCCTCAGATTGCTCTTCTAGCGGCAACTCTTTTCCGTCAACGGAGTGACTTTTATTTAGAACATCTGCCATATTCAATTGAGCAAAAATCATTTCAGCATCGGCATTTTCGTCTCCCGATACCTCACCGTCGATTGTTACATTCACGCTTTGAGCTTCAATACCATATGAAGACTGCAGCGTTTTGCCACTTTCCTTTGAGACAAGTTCTGATTCACTTGCTTGATTAAAAGCAGATAAGAACGATGTATTTTCAACATCTTGCATATTCCCTTTCGAACCTGCATCCGCAGCTTTATTGCTACTGCCAAGTAAGATATTGCTTATCTGTTGCATAATCTGCTCCACTCAATCAAACAAAGGTAGGTTATTTTTCGCCTAGTAAACCGCACTCTCATTTCACCTTGTACTCTTCGAATTGCTGTTAGGTTTATATGTATAAGTGTGTTGTAAAATCCACTAATGAGATATTTACTGTCGCTTCACTGACGATTTTTATTTACATCAATAACATTAAGCAATTTAAATGCCAATATCTATTCCGCGAATCATTTTTTAAATAAACACATCTATATTGTTGGCTAAAGCAAATACATGGCGTTATCGATATGAAGATAAATGGTATTCAGAAATGGAAAGCAAGCAGATAAAGTAAAATGCACACAAATCACGTCTTCCAAACTCGTCATTTTACTCAAAGCCAATTAGTCAGATGACATCGCTAGTGCCTATGACAAATAAACTCAACATAATGAGGAAGGCAATACGTGGTTTAATACCCTTTGTTTAGGTCGAACCGAGGCTATTTATTTTTTTGACGGAAATATTGTTGCATAGCGAACTCATCAGACATTTTTTGTTCGCGTTTGGCTTCTACCGCTAATGCTTTACTGGCTTTTTGAGCTAATAACATATCTACCGCCTTACGCTTTTGTTGCTTTTCTTGCCAATGAACTTGACGGTAGCCAACTTGTTTTTCGGCATCTTGAACTGCGGCAACTTGTTGTGCAATTGCACTGTCTACCTGTCTTATAAACTGGTGAAATTGATGATATTGATTTGCGCGTAACGTCGTTCCAGTATGCCCTTCCATCTGCTTCATATAATCTAATCGATAATTATTTAATGCATCTAGCTGACCTTGGCGTTTTTGTTTTTCAAATTGAGCAGATTTTAACTGTAGCGCAGCTTGCTCTTCGGCGGATGTCGCTAGCTTCAATACCGTTAATAGTGGGTCCGGTCGAGTCATTTACTTTACCCCTGACACTGTGCCGCTATTTGAGTCAACATCACTCGGCTATCTTCAAACGTTACGGGCTCTTTAAACCCCTGGCGTAAAAAAGCATTCATTGCTGGTTGTAAACGTATTGCATTATCAATTCGAGGATCGCTCCCCTGAGCGTAAGCACCAATAGAAATAAGGTCGCGATTCTGCTGATATAAAGAATACATCTGCTTAACTTTACGCATCGCTTCTAGATGCTCGCCACTTATTACCATAGGTGCGACACGACTAATCGATGCTTCAACATCTATAGCAGGGTAATGCCCAGAATCAGCAAGTTGACGAGATAACACAATGTGACCATCTAAAATGGCCCTTGAAGCATCTGCAATAGGATCTTGTTGATCATCACCTTCGGTCAAAACTGTATAAAAAGCAGTAATAGAACCTTGCCCAGCGCCGCCATTACCAGCACGTTCAACCAAACGTGGAAGCTTTGCGAATACTGAAGGTGGATACCCTTTAGTGGCAGGCGGTTCTCCTACCGCTAATGCCACTTCACGCTGCGCTTGCGCATAGCGGGTCAGACTATCCATTAATAATAAAACATCATAACCTAAATCTCTAAAATACTCTGCGATACGCGTGGAGGTTTCACAAGCCCGTAAACGCATTAATGGTGAAGTATCAGCTGGAGCGGCAACAACAACAGAGCGCGCTCTACCTTCTTCACCCAAAATTTCTTCAATAAACTCTTTAACTTCTCGGCCACGTTCGCCCACTAACCCAACCACGATAATGTCGGCTTTCGAACCTCGTGTCATCATGCCAAGCAGCACACTTTTACCCACACCAGAACCAGCAAATAACCCCATACGCTGACCTTTGCCAACCGTTAACATTGAATTAATAGCACGAACGCCAACATCTAATGGTTCAGTAATTGCGCGTCGAGATAATGGGTTAATATAAGGACCATGACGTGCAGCATGTTGATCTGTATTAAGCGGACCTAGAGCATCTAAAGGCACACCACTACCGTCTAAAACCCTACCAAGTAATGATAAACCAACATTCAATCCAGATTGCTCACCAAGAGGTTGAACACGAGCACCAGGTAACACCCCCCTCAACTCCTCAATAGGCATTAAATACAGTAGCTTGTCATCAAAACCTATCACTTCCGCGACCAATTCACCTACCATTGTTTCAATAGAGCATAAACTCCCAACGGGTGCACGACAGCCAGTAGCCTCTAATGTTAATCCAACCACCCGCACCAATTGCCCACTCGCAACGGGGCGCAGCGGTAGCACTTTTTTGTGATGAACGGTCAGTTTATTAAGTAGTTGATGTCGACGGGTGCTCATCGGTATTTCCTTGAGAGATGTCTTTCATCTGTGGTTGATTATTCTCTGAATGATCAACTTGTGCAGCACTGGTCTCATCGGCACTTTTGTCTGCTGGAGCGTTGATATCGACAGCGGTTGAAGAAGCATCAATTGGATTGCTCATCACATCATCAGATTCAGTAATGTTGGTTTGAACATTACTGTTGTTATGGGAACTATCAGTATGGTTTGAAACGTCGATATTATCTGTAGTTGATGGCGTGAGTTGATACTCACTCAATTTATCGACCGAGGTTGTTTGATATTGTGATTGAGTGGACTTTTGTTGCTGCACACTTTTCGTCAATTGATTCGACTGAGCATCTAATTCACTAAACACTTGATTGATACGTTGCTCAACACGTAAATCGACAGATGAACGCACACTTTCAATCATGCAATCACCATTTGATAATGACGGATCGATATCAATTTGCCACTGATTTTTTTGTAATTGCTCTGTACTGTAAAATTGATTTACCAGTTCAGCATCGGCTTGATTTAAACGCAATTTAACCAACTGCTCTTTTAACGGCAAAGAGTCAACACCTTGACGTAATGCCGTTAAAATATGCTCAGGATGTGTTTTAAGCTCATGACCAATAACCGCCTTAGCCAAGCTTATCGTCATGGCAAGCAGTTCGGCTTCAATTTCATTATCCAATATTAATAAAGGCTGTTCAAATTGACTCATAATTTGGCTAAGTTGCGCAACAAGTTCATTTGCTTTTGTTTGGCCAGCCTCTAAACCTTGTTGTTCTCCTTGGGTAAAACCTTCTTGATGGCCTTGTTCCAACCCTTCTAAGCGTCCTTGTTCTACCCCTTGTTGATACCCATCTTGCTTTCCTTGCTCGAACCCCTCTTGTTCAGCTGCGGCACGAATATCTTCGATTTGCGCCATCGTAGGCGGAGCCATAGGTTTGTCACTGGTTGTAGTTGTGGCAGTCGTAGGCGTATGAGCAGTAAATTTGCCAAATAAATTTGAAGGATCTTGGCTGCTATCTTTTGTAATATCAGGTAACTGCCAATGACTAAATTCATGCTCAGCATCCGCATTGAGTATATTTTTAGGCGATTTTGATTCTGGCATATTTTATCACTTGTGTTATTGAAATCATGATGTCGAAGCAAACAACTGGAATCACATGATATTACGAATTCAAAGGCAAACGTACACAACAAATAGCCAATATTGAATCCCAGAGTGATTGTGGCTTACAAGAACTCGTCACCACCACCGCCACCCAACATGATTTCACCACTATCACTAAGACGACGTGCGATAGAGAGAATCTCTTTTTGTGCCACTTCAACTTCACTAATTCGAATCGGCCCCATGGCTTCTAAGTCATCACGTAGTAATTCTGCTGCACGCTTAGACATGTTACCCAGAATCTTCTCTTTCAATGCATCATCTGCACCTTTGAGCGCTTTCATCAGGATATCTTGCTGCACTTCACGTAACAAGGCCTGAATACCTCGGTCGTCGACATCAATAAGGTTTTCAAACACAAACATCAGATCTTGAATTTGCTGCGCCATTTCTTCGTCAGAGTCTCGCATCGTTTCCATGATCTGACTTTCAACCCCAGTATCAAGATAGTTCATAATATTGGCAGCGGCTTTTAAGCCACCCATTTTCGCTGCTTGAGCGCCACCTTGGCCAGCAAACTGTTTCTCCATAATGTCATTCAGCTCTTGCAATGCTGCGGGTTGAACTTCTTCAAGATTAGCAATACGCATCATTAAATCTAAACGGGTATTTTCAGGAAACTGACTAAAAATCTCCGCTGCTTGATCAGGCTCTAAATATGACAACACAATGGTTTGAATTTGCGGATGTTCATTTTGGATAATGGTTGCTACTTGGCGGGCATCCATCCATTTTAATGAATCCAGTCCTTTTGCACCACTACCCATAATAATTTGTTCAATTAAATTACCGGCTTTATCCTCGCCCAACGCTGCAGTTAACGCTTTACGAACAAATTCTTCGCTATTAAAACCAATCGATGAAAACTTTTGGATATCATCTAGAAATAATTTATGAACGCCGATGACTTTTTCTTGACCAAACTCCTCCATGGCCGCCATCGCCATACCCACTTTTTGCACTTGTTTAGGTTCGAGGTGTTTTAAAATTGACGCCGCATCAGCTTCGCTCAAACTCAATAGTAAAATTGCAGTTTTTTCAACGCCTGTCACAGATTCCGGATCGAATGCTGCAGGTTTTACAGCTTTATCTTTTTCATTAGCCATTGTCTTGTAACCAGTTTTTAATCACTTGAGTGGAAAGCTCTGGCTCATTGGCCACGAGTGCTCTAATTGCTTTAATCATATCATCATCTTTATGCAAATTAGGTATATGAATTGACCCATCATCCGCATAACTGTATTCCGCTTCCTTAGTGTTAAGCATACCTAAAGTATCTGCTGCATATTGATCTTCAATTTCTGCTAGCTCATGCCCAGGACGAACATCATCAGGCATATCAACCCCATTCGGATTGGTTAGCTTTTTTAGCATAGGTCTAACAACTGCTAAAATTAACACTAAAATAACAATTGCACCCAACGCCAATTTAATGGCACGCCAGAACCAAGGTTGCTCCCACATATCTGGCTCAGGCATTGGCTCAATCAACTGATCCATAAAGGGAACAGTCACAACTTCAAGCGCATCACCACGTTGGGTACTAAACCCTACAGCGCCTTCTAATAAGCGACGAATATTGGTTAACTCTTGCTCTGTTCTTGGTACTCGAGAGACTTGTCCTTCCTCATCGACTTGCCCTGGTTTAAAGTTAATCGCGACTGACACACTTACCCTGCGCACCACACCAATTTGTTGACGAGTATGGCTTATCGTAGTGTCTAATTCATAGTTACGAGTCGCTTCTTTTGAAGAATCACCTGACACTGTTGTGCTTGTTGCCTCACCAGCCACCTGCGGGATATCTGATTCTGCTGGCGGTTGATTACTTAGCGCGCCAGGAATGCCCCCAGAACTTTGACCAGACGAATTACGCTCAATGGTCATCTCACTTCGAATTGCAGGTAAATCAGGTGAAAAACGTTTTGCCGTTTGCTCCACTGCAGTAAAGTTCATATTAACATCTACTTGAGATGTAAAATTCTCTGGGCCTAATATAGGCATTAAGATGGATTCTATTTTATTACGATATTCGGCTTCTTTTTGTTGAACGATTTCTAACTCTCGACGCGCACGTGCAGAAGTTCCATCCTGGCTACCTGAATTAAGCAAACGACCATTTGAATCCGTGACGGTTACACGCGAAGGTGTAAGCCCTTGCACTGCAGAACCAACGATATCAACAATTGCATCGATCTCTTCCTGACCTAAGCCCCCACGGCGAACACTCACCACCACGGTCGCACTAGGTTTAGAAGCATTACGAGCAAACACGTTTTCTTTTGGTAACGCTAAAATCACTTTTGCACGACTAATACTTTTTAATTCTTCAATGGCTCGCGCTAAATTTAATTCTTGGCTTTGTTTTAAGCGAGCTTGCTCCATACGTTGGCTTACACCAAAACCACTGTCTTGGCTCAAAAAGTCATTTGCTTGCGTACTACTTTGAATACCAGCACGGCTAAGCAGAAGTTTAACTTCTTGATATTTATCTTCAGGTACTTTCACCACATCAACATTTATTTGATAACCGATTTGGTTTTTATCAAGTACATCTAAAACTTGGATCATCTCAGCCGTTTCCATTTTGCCAAGAGGACGATAATCAGGCTCCTGCGCCCACATCATCACAAAAACAGCCAAAGCAAGACATATTGCCAACGCGAGAATCATGATCACTTGACGCATCATATCGGCGCCACCCACGCTGCCCATCAATCCAGACTTATTCTCTTGCTGGACACCGGCATCAACTGTTGAATCTAAACCTACCATTATGTCTGTGCTCACAATACGTACCTGCTATATCTGATGTTGTTATGCTATCTCTTGTTTATCACTGTGCGTGACTATACAGGCATACTCATAATTTCTTTATAAGCATCAACCAGTTTATTACGTACCTGAACCGTTGCTTCAAAAGCAATGCTGGCTTTCTCACGCGCGATAACCGTATCAGACAAAGTAACAGTAGTGTCGCCCATATCTAAACGAGTAGCTAAACTTGACGATGACTGTTGCAGTTCATTAACACTACCCACCGCTTGAGACAATAACTGACTAAAATCAGCCCCCGTAGTGTTATTCACTTGCTGGGTTAAGTTCGGACGAATAGATGAGCCAATAGAAGGAGCTATTTCGCCACGAAGCGACTGCATCTCTTGCATTAATGGATTTGCGTTAATCTGCATGATGTAACTCCCTTTCGTCGACTTTTTGACGACTGCAATAAACTGATAAGGAGTTAAAGCAATATAGATGCCAATAATTAAATTAGCGAAGAATTGATACAACAAAATAACCTATCCACTAAATGAAATAGGTTATATCATTATAAATAAGCAATTAAATTAAACAATTAACTAACATGATAATGCTTGCTAAGCAGGTAGTTGGATTCCCATATCACGCATTTTTGCCATTTTATAGCGTAATGTCCGAGCACTAATACCCAGTTTTTCAGCGACCATTTTCCGACTCCCTTGGCATTGAGTAAGGGTTTCTAAAATAATCACATGTTCTTGAGCTTTTAACTCGTCACCTAAGCCATCAACTTCAACAGGTTTATCACTTTCAACACATTCAGCAGACACTAGCGAGACATCCGTCGAATCAAGAATTATATCGTTGACACCAATATCGTCATTAACCCTGAGTATCAGTGCTCGCTGGATAACATTATCCAACTCTCGCACATTACCCGGCCATCGGTGAGTCAATAGACGCCGAGTCGCAGCATCATCAAGCTCTGGTACCGTTGCCATATTGAGCGCTTGTGTGTGTTTTTTTAACAAATGACGTGCTAACGGTAAAATATCTGCAGGACGCTGATTCAATGCTGGCCAGGTTAATGGAAAAACATTGATTCGGTAATACAAATCCTCTCTAAACTCGCCAGAAACAGCCAAGGCCTTTAAATCCCTGTTAGATGTTGCCAAAACACGCACATCGAGCTTAATGGTTTTGCGACCACCCAATCGTTCTACTTCGCGTTCCTGTAACACTCGCAATAACTTTGCTTGCAAACCAAGTTCCATTTCAGATATTTCATCAAGCAACAGCGTACCACCTTGAGCTTGCTCAAACTTACCAGGACACGCTTGATAGGCCCCCGTAAAAGCACCTTTTTCATAACCAAACAATGTTGCTTCCAACATGTTTTCAGGTATTGCGGCACAATTAATCGCAATAAACGGTTGGTCATTGCGCTGGCTGTGTTGATGAATATAACGCGCCAACACCTCTTTACCTGAACCGCTCGGACCCATTATCATCACAGATGCATCTGACACAGCGACTCGCTGAGCTAATGACAATAGTGCCAAACTTTTCTCATCTGCCACCACAGGCCTATCGTGGTTTTGTTTTAGCGGTAAATAACGCGATACCTGATTCAATAACACTTCAGGTGCAAATGGTTTTGCAAGATAATCCACGGCCCCTAACTTCATCGCACTCACGGCACTATTAATGGTGGCATACGCAGTCATTAACAGTACGGGTAACTTAGGTTGATGTTGCTGTAAATAACTCAATAACCCCATCCCGCCAATACCATCCATTTGAATATCACTAATGACCATATCAAAATGGTTAGCTTTCAAGGTCAAAATAGCCTCTTCAGCATTAGCAACATCCACACAATCATAATGAGCAAGCATTAAGGTATCGAGCAATGCTTCACGTAAATCAGCATCATCTTCGACTAATAAAATATTTGCTTCAGCCACGGTTCACCTCCTGATCACTCGTTTTTTTCATGTGCGGAAAGCTCAAACGAATATGGCAACCCATACCGGGCTTACACGATAACTGAATTTGCCCTCCATGATTACGCACAACCGACTGTACAACCGCCAATCCCAAACCCGTACCTTGGCTTTTAGTGGTAAAAAAAGGTTCTAATATTTGTTGCTGCATTGACGGCTCAAGCCCCTTGCCATTGTCAATAACATCTAATAATAGTCCATCAGAAGTTTCACTTGCACAAACTTTTATTTTTGTGGCCCCAGCTTCAAGACTATTCATCACCAAATTATTAACCGCTGAACTCAGTGCATTGGCATTGGCAAGCATAAAAGAGTGAGAGCTATCTTCAACAACAAGCTGACACTGTTTTTTAGCTGCGATTGGCTCGCAATTTGCCATCACTTGGCCAATAATCTCATCCATTGAAACCGATTCAGCCATACCTTCTTGACGGCCTTTGGCCATCAACAACATGTCATTTACTTGACGTTCCAGCTCATTTAATCGATCAACTAACTTAGATTGAAACTTTGTCCGAGCTGAATCTGATAATTTAGGACTGGCAAGATTCGATGCATAAAGCAAGGCTGCTGATAAAGGAGTACGCACCTGATGTGCCAATGTCGCCACCATCTTACCTAAAGCAGATAGACGTTGTAAGTGAGACAGGTTTTTCTGTAATAGACGGGTTTCAGTCAAGTCGGTTAACACAATCAATTGACCAGGCTCCGGAGATAATGGAGTAATAGCCAGCTTTACACGCCGACCATTTTTAAGCGAAACCTCATGCCCATCATCATCCTGAGGCGCAAACGCACGATGAATAATATCAAACCAGCGCGCGCCTTGAAGTGGTCGACCGAGCAATTCGGTTGCAACAGGATTCGCTAGCGTCACCACTCCATCGCCATCTATAATGACGACACCAGATGGCATGGCTTGAAGAATATGCGCCATTTGATTTGACATGTTGGCGGCCTTACTAGAATAAGTACTGACTATAGGAGCCGTAACCGGTGAGTTTGAATGAACAGCACCGTGACGTAATTGATCCACTTTTTGTGGCAGAACGGATTTAGCCCCATCACTTAGCGGTTGACTCTGTAAATCAGTCGTTGTCATAGACGAAGCAGATCCAGGTAATTCAAAGTCTGAATCATCTGAGTATGATAACGCTCGTGCTGTATACATGGCCGCTCCGTCAAAAGAATAACATTTGACTAACCGAATGCATTTACTATGCCAAACAATTTTAATTGAGGATGAAACGTAGCTTTATGGTGTTCAATCACCATAAAAAAACACACCCGAGGGTGTGTTCATTATGTATGGTAAATAACTTAGTCTTTACCTAACCCATATTTACGCATTTTTTCGACGAGTGTTGTTCTACGAATACCTAACATTTCAGCAGCCCTTGCCACGACATTATCTTGCAGTTCAAGTGCTTGGCGTATCATGTCAATCTCCAACTCCGAGAGCAAATCTTTTAAGTTAACACCTTCTGGCGGTAATTCACTAGGAAAACGGGTTTCAGGAATTTCGACCGGCTCTTCATCACTGAAGATAGAGGCTAGAGCGTCGCGCTCTTGTTGCTCTTCACTCACATCGACACAATATTCAGGCACATCAATATAACGGTACTTATGGGGTAAATCATTTACGTCGACCAGTCCACCTGGAAACAAAATGGTTAAGCGCTCAACTAAGTTAGATAATTCACGCACATTACCAGACCAAGGATGTTCTTTTAACGATTCAATGGCTCGCTGGGTAAAACGAACTTTACCACGCCCTTCATTAAACACTCGGTTAACTAATTCATGAAGTAATAACGGCACATCATCGCGACGCTCACTTAATCCAGGCATTTCAATAGGGAACACATTAAGTCGATAATAGAGATCTTCACGAAAATCATTTTCAGTGATCATGGTTTCTAAATCGCGGTGAGTGGCGGCCACAATACGTACATCTGTTGCAATGGTTTTACTGCCACCGACACGTTCAAATACTCTCTCTTGTAATACACGCAACAACTTAACTTGCATTTGCAGCGGCATATCACCAATTTCATCTAAAAATAACGTACCACCTTCTGCCAATTCAAAACGGCCTTTACGAGAAGATATTGCCCCAGTGAAAGAGCCTTTTTCATGGCCAAATAATTCACTTTCAAGTAACTCAGGAGGAATTGCGCCACAATTGACCGGAATAAACGGCCCATCACGTCGTTCAGATAAATAATGAATATTACGGGCGACCACTTCTTTACCCGTTCCAGATTGCCCCAACACTAATACCGTTGCATCAGAGCTTGAAACTTGATTAATTAAGTGGCGAACTTTGGCAATACCTTCACTGCGTCCGACTAAACTACGGAATAATTTAGTTTGGTTTCCACTCGTTAAAGTATGCTCTCTTTTCGCTTGTCCGAATACCTGGCAGAAATGTAACAGTTCCGTGAGTTGCGGATAACTCAATGGCTCTTCAATGTGTCCAAGTGCATTTGAAACGGTCACATCTGACTCGCCAAACAACAAGATCGGTTGCCATGGTGCGATTGCAGCAATATTTTTGATGCTCTCTTCAGCGATATTCTCAGTAACAATGACAACGGCACGAAACCGAGAGGACTCAATTAACGCTAATAAAGATTCATTAGAGACAATCTCGCATTGCTCACCTAAGAATTCGAAAATGCAGCACAAACGAGACACGCGCTCTGATGGGGTACCGACAATTAAAATTCTTTGTTCTATTTGCATCATTCAGAAGGCCAAAATCTCTTGTTATAGGTATTTATTCGGGATGGTTTGCACATAACACCACAAAACCAAAGTATATTGTAACCAAAAAACTGACAACATAGATGATATTTTAGCATTATTCCTAAAATAGGGCCATTAATCAGTTAATTACAGAGGTAATGAATACAATGATAAATCAATTCAATCATAAATACTGTATTATCGGCTCGCCATAAGCAAGTAGCGGTGACATTTTATCTACATCAAACCATAATTTTATTGGCTAACGCTGTATTTTTACACAAAAAAGTACCCTATTCATAAAACGGTTGCTTAACTTCAAGTTGCTGTGCAAATTGTCGCAGAATGTACAGTGCTCTTAATTTGTATCATTGCCTTCTTTAAAGTAATTTACAGAATTAACGCTCTAAAAAGATTGACGTAGCTGCAAAACTGCTAAAAAAACCTAAAAGCTTCTTCAACTTTGCTCTTATGAATAAAAAACATAAGTAAACATGGATAAGATTTTGCATATAAACTAATTTATATTTAGGTCATTAGGGGTTTATAGACATAATGAATAAACAAAAAATCAATGTAATGACGCCAAAGTTTGCAAGCGACTTTGTTTGTGTCGGTTCCAACTGTGAGGCGCATTGCTGTAACTCTTGGAATATACCAATAAATAAACAATCATACAAAGCACTGAAGAAATTTGGAGATATTGAAATTCGTCAATTAGTTACCTCAAATTTCAAACTCACCAGGCAGTCCGAAAACAACTATGCACACATCAAGATGTCTGAGAATGGTGATTGTGCAATGCTAGATGAAGTCAACTTATGTAAAATTCATAAGAAATGTGGCCCCAAACTACTACCGGATACATGTCAAGATTACCCTAGAAAGCCACACTGGTTTGGTAATCAGGCAGAAATGAGTATGGCGCTCTCCTGTCCAGAGGTCGTTAAAAGTGTTTTATACGATCCTGATGCCATGATGATTACATCCATAGAACAATATGAGCATCAGTTAAACCATGGCAATATAGATGGATTCAAACCTACCGAAGGCCCAAGTTACCTACCGCTAGTTCGAGACTTCTGTTTTAGTGTCGCATTAAATTCAGCACTCAGCTTTGAACAAAAACTCTTTATTATTGGCCTTTATTTAAAACAATCTGACGCCCATTTAAACAACCTTGAAAGACTGTCTCAATTAGCCGATAGTTTTCATACTATGATTAATGATGACACGCTAATAAAGCATTATGAAACATTACCGTCAACACCAGCCATGAAATGGAACTTTTTTGCAACTCAAGATTTTCACTTAGTTACAACCCTGTACCGCTCACAAACGGTTTCTTTTTCAAAGATAAAGAAATTCGATGCCTTTATTGAGTGTCAACAAATGCTAATGGATTGCCTCAACACAAGCCAAGATGCAGGCACATCAGAAAAAGAGAACTCTTTTACAGTTGCTAATCCTGAACGTGAACATTTTAAATATACTGAAATACTGAGTTCATCAGAACAGTATCTAACGGAACATTTCAATCAACACCCTCAAATTTTAATCAACTTCTTATTGTATAGTCTTTATAACGACCAATTAATGACCAACTTAGGCAAAAGACCTTATGATTATTTTAAATTTTTGACTATTGATGTGTTAATGCTAAAAAGTTATTTATCAGGAATTGCATTTCAACAAAAAGGGCTGACTAAAGATTGGGTTGTTAAACTTTTTCACAGTTATTTCAGACGTAGACAGCATAATTTAGGGCTTGTAAACCAAATAAATGCCAATATAGAAAAAGCAGAAGAGCAAAGTGAGTATATTATCTTCTCGTTACTTAAAGATTGATTGTAATTTACATGAAACCAAAATGACAACATGCGTCTCAGGCCGCTGACAAAGCTCGAGGCCTTCGTCTAAGCTTGAAATAGAAGTCTCACTTTTTAACATCAAAAGTGTACAATATCGACGTAATACCAATCCTTATTAGAATATGATCTATTTTAGGCTGCGCCACTAGATCCAGTACAATGAAAATGACTGTAGGTGTCGTCTTCTATATCAAAGTCATTTGAAGCAGTAATGGGGGGTGTGACACAGTCCCAAAGGGCGAGTTTTCTTTGTTAGCCTTTCTTAACGTACGACGGTATGGATGCAGTCGTATTTTGAAAGCATCTAACGAAGCATAAAGGACTTTGAAACCCGCCAGAATGGAGTCTCTCAGGTATTCCACTTCTGTGTTACATCGATTTAAAAGGCAACAACCATTTCTACATCAA
>NZ_JBSQBN010000019.1:0-44522 GCF_053850585.1 Shewanella sp. A22 | reverse complement strand
TCTCAGGTATTCCACTTCTGTGTTACATCGATTTAAAAGGCAACAACCATTTCTACATCAATGTGCCTTGAATTGAAAAACCTGAGAGACTCTGAACTGACCAGATATTTAATGAGATTGGTATTACGTCGTATTTAGGTTGTTTACACTTAGTTTGGCCCAAACATCCTTTGCCATTGCACTTCAAACACTTCCCCTTCTTCAACCACGTTTTGTGTATTGATTTACTGTATTTATTGCTTTTTAGTACTTTTTTTGAAAATAAATGAATTTTTTTTCAAAAAAACCAATTTGTTCGGGCTTGTTGATCTGGCGACTAAACTCATATTTAAAGCGCTAAAATACAAATGAATTATTACGTTGACGTTAACGTAAGATTAAAACGGTTGTTTAAATCATCTTTGCAAATGATGGTACTTAATATACTGTTTTGTATGGTTAATTTTCAATTACGTATAGGTAAGCTCAAAACGTTATCAAATTGTTTAATTCAACGTTATAGACTAAAGTTTAGTAATGATTTATTTACACTTGGTTTTTTAATTACAACCTTTTTTACCAAATGGGCATGTTGGTAAATTGGTAAGATGATTTATCATAACTCAACTTAAAGTATAAGCTCCATTTCATTATTTGCCTATTTTTCAACTGTTTGTGGTTTTTAATTGGCCTTGGTAAGACCAATTTATGTGATCGGGAACAATAGGTTTTAGATTGTTTGGTAAAGGTCAGACTGTTGCAATTACAAACGTTTTTGGTTAGTTTTTAGTACGAAACAGACATTTGAAAGTTTTTGTTGATAACGATTTGCATCACTGAGCCTTACACTTGTTAACAAAATGTTTGAGCTCATAAATATCTATCACTAAAGCATAATACTAATAAGCTTTACTGAAGATGAGAGTGAGACGAATAGGTCGATAACGCCTAATAACAGTGAATGATAATAATCAACATCAAAACAAACAGCATTTAGGGAGCCATTATTATGACAGCAGAACAATTGGTAGCTCAGTACGGTAAGTCAACAGCAAATGCTGATGAGTCGCTTAAAACCGACCTAACGTTTATTGGTCCTACTGTTAATGGGCAAGATGAAGTCTTTAATTCTGGCGCGGTGGCTTTCCTTGACTCTTTATGTGCCAAGTTTGCAGATGAAGTGCCTGAACTATTAAAGCAGCGTAAACAAAAGCAGGCTCGTATTGATAATGGCGAATTACCAGATTTTTTGCCTGAAACTCGTGCGATACGTGATGGAAGTTGGACTATTCGCGGTATGCCTGAAGATTTAACTGATCGACGAGTTGAAATCACTGGACCAGTTGATCGTAAGATGATTATCAATGCATTAAATGCGAACGTAAAAGTGTTTATGGCTGACTTTGAAGATTCATTAGCGCCGAGTTGGACAAAAATTGTCGAAGGACAGATTAACCTTCGTGATGCTGTTCGTGGTGATATTGAATTTACGGCACCTGAAACAGGTAAGCATTATGCTCTGAACCCTGACCCAGCGGTATTGATTGCTCGTGTTCGTGGACTACATTTGATTGAAAAACACATCGAATACAAAGGTCAAACCATTCCCGGTGGTTTAGTCGATTTCGCAATGTACTTTTATCATAACTATCGCCAATTGCTCGCTAAGGACTCTGGACCTTATTTTTATATTCCTAAATTGGAAAGCCATGTTGAAGCGCGCTGGTGGGCAAAAGTGTTTGCGTTTACGGAAGAACGTTTCTGTTTACAGCCTGGAACAATTAAATGTACCTGTTTAATTGAGACCTTGCCTGCGGTGTTTGAAATGGAAGAAATCTTATATGAGCTTCGTTCAAATATTGTTGCATTAAACTGTGGCCGTTGGGATTACATTTTCAGCTATATCAAGACGTTAAAAAATTATCCAGATCGAGTATTGCCAGATCGTCAGGCGGTGACCATGGATACCAAATTTTTAAGTGCTTATTCTCGTTTACTGATTAAAACCTGTCACAAACGTGGTGCATTAGCCATGGGCGGTATGGCTGCATTTATCCCTGCTAAAGATGCCGAGACGAATGAGAAAGTATTACAAAAAGTACGTGGTGATAAAGAGCTTGAAGCTCGTAATGGTCACGATGGTACTTGGGTTGCGCACCCTGGTTTGGCTGATACAGCCATGAATATTTTTAATGAATATATTGGTGGCGATAGGACTAATCAATTGCACATCACTCGTGACGTTGATGCACCAATTTTAGCAAGTGAGTTACTTGAACCATGTGACGGCGAACGTACTGAAGATGGTATGCGTTTAAACATTCGTATTGCTTTGCAGTATATCGAGGCATGGATCCAAGGTAATGGTTGTGTCCCTATCTATGGTTTGATGGAAGATGCCGCTACAGCAGAAATATCACGCACTTCTATTTGGCAGTGGATCAAGCATGAAAAGAGCTTATCAAATGGCAAGCTTGTGACAAAAACCTTATTTAAAGAAATGTTGAAAGAAGAAATGGTTAACGTGGAGAAAGAGCTAGGGACTGAGCGCTTTAATGCTGGTCAATTTACTAAGGCCGCCGCGCTATTTGAACAAATTACTACTTCTGATGAGCTAGTCGATTTCTTAACATTACCAGGATACGAACTGTTAACAGCGTAAAGTATAAAACCAAATATTAATTACAACACTAATGAATTAGGCAAAGTTGATATATTCACTTTGCCACCCTCATACAGGAAGGAGCAATACTATGACTACACAATTAACTCGTCAGCAACAGGTTGATGCAATTAAAAAAGATTGGGCAGAAAATCCACGTTGGAAAGGCGTAAAACGTCCTTTCACTGCAGAAGAAGTAGTGGCATTACGCGGTTCTGTTGTGCCAGAAAACACAATTGCGAAGCGTGGGGCTGCGAAGTTGTGGGAACTGGTTAATGGCGGTGCTAAAAAAGGCTATGTTAACTCACTCGGTGCATTAACAGGGGGCCAAGCTGTACAACAAGCTAAAGCGGGTATCGAAGCCATTTACCTTTCGGGCTGGCAGGTTGCTGCAGACGCTAACCTAGCGGGCACTATGTACCCAGACCAATCATTGTACCCAGCAAACTCTGTACCTGCTGTTGTAAGCCGTATCAATAACTCTTTCCGCCGAGCTGACCAAATTCAGTGGGGCAAAGAAGTTAATCCAGGTGATGATAATTACACTGACTATTTTTTACCTATCGTTGCAGATGCAGAAGCGGGCTTTGGTGGCGTACTAAATGCATTTGAGTTAATGAAGTCGATGATTGATGCGGGTGCAGCAGGTGTTCACTTTGAAGACCAATTAGCATCAGTTAAAAAATGTGGCCACATGGGCGGTAAAGTTTTAGTACCGACTCAAGAAGCTGTGCAAAAGCTAGTTGCAGCACGTTTGGCGGCAGATGTTAGTGGTGTTGATACTTTGGTTATTGCACGTACTGATGCCAATGCAGCTGATTTAATGACATCAGATTGTGATGAGTATGATCGTGACTTTGTTACAGGTGAACGCACAAGTGAAGGTTTTTACCGTGTTAAAGCTGGCTTAGATCAAGCGATATCTCGTGGTCTTGCTTATGCACCTTATTCAGACCTAATTTGGTGTGAAACCGCTAAGCCATGTTTAGAAGAAGCGAAGAAGTTTGCTGATGCTATCCATGCACAATACCCAGATCAACTACTTGCTTATAACTGCTCTCCTTCGTTTAACTGGAAGAAGAACTTGGATGATGCAACTATTGCTAAGTTCCAACAAGAGCTATCGAACATGGGTTACAAGTACCAGTTCATCACGTTAGCGGGCATTCATAACATGTGGTACAACATGTTTGATTTGGCCTATGACTATGCTCGCGGTGAAGGCATGAAGCACTATGTTGAAAAAGTTCAAGAACTTGAATTTGCTGCAGCTGAAAAAGGTTATACATTTGTGTCGCATCAGCAAGAAGTGGGCACTGGTTACTTTGACCAAGTTACAACGTGTATTCAAGGCGGCAAGTCTTCTGTTACAGCCTTAACGGGTTCAACTGAAGAAGAACAGTTTTAACCGTTAGTTTTACTGTTTTACAAGTTTGGTCACTTTGTGACTGTTGTAACCCCGTACGGCTCACCTACAGGTCGTGCGGGATTTTTATCCAACTATGATGGGTCATAAGTGAATGCTTTGTTGTTGACTTTGATTATGTGGGTAACTTCCTACCCGTAAGCTTTTCCAACCACGAATTTGTGATTGCGGCTCTTGTGAGCCGTTTTTTTTTTACATTTTTGCTTGATCGAAAACTCTCCTCTTGGGTATTTTTTTAGACCTGTGTATAACAACCGACATTCAATCCATCACTCTTTGATGAAATTGAGTATACTAAAATCAACATTTGTTACATTTAGGTTAATTGTTTTTTGAAACCCATCACTCAGCAGAAAGGGGCGGATTACTGGACCAAACGGATCAGTGATGAAGAAATGCCTGCATTATGCTCAACGGTAAGAGACTTAGAGAAACTCGCCAAAGATGATGTATCTTCTTTAGCCTTACTCGGACGGAGTGTGATGCATGATAACGCGCTCACATCGCGTATTTTACGTGTTGCAAATAGTGCTATTTATAATAAAGGCATTAATCCTGTATCGACAGTAAGTCGTGCAGCAGTGGTATTAGGCTTTGATACTATCCGCAATATATGTATTACCGCTAAACTGTTGGCTAATTTACTTGAAAGTCATCACCTTACAGAAAGTGTCTATAAGCGCTTATTAAAACTCATGGCACAATCGTTTCAAGCGGCAATGCTTGCTAGGATGATGATGAATGACAGAGATGATTCATTACGTGAAGAAGTGTTTATTGCTTCATTATTGTATCGGATAGGTGAGAGTGCGTTTTGGAGTATGGGGGGAGAAATTACAGAACTGCTCGATAGAAAATTATTAGCCACTGACGATCAAACAGAACAAAGTTCGTTGATACGGTCTGAACTCGGAACATCGTTTCCCCAGTTAACTCAGAGTATTGCCAGAAGTTGGGGGTTAGGTGAAGTACTGATTAAGTCATTGGCGCAACCTAATGAACGCATGCCTGAAATTCGTTGTATATTTCTAGCGGATAAATTATCGGAAGTGGTATCTCAACCTGTCATAGATACTGAAGAATTACATAAACGTCTTTCCCAAGCTGCAAACATGTTAGACATCAGTGTGGCTGAATTTACAGAAAAGTTTATTGATTGCAGCAATGTTACCCATAAGTTAGCTATTGAATATGGTGCTAAAGCTATTGTGTCATATTTACCCCATACGGAAGACGTATTAGCACATGCCGACGCGGTAGTTGAACCTGTGTTGATAAGACAATCTAACCAAGGTTATCAACTAACAAAACTCAGACAGCTTACTCATTATGCCGTGGTCAAAACGGATTTTAATCAAATAATACACACGGCTTTGGAAGGGATGTTAACGGGGGTTGGATTGGATAGATGCGGTGTCTTGCTGCTATCACCTAGTCGTAAATTATTACAACCTAGGGTCATGATTGGTGATGATATTGATTTGTTAAAACAAGCTTTTGTGATTGAACTTGATAATCCACAATCTGTTTTTACCCAATGTGTTCAACAAAAAAAGAGTATTTGGGTTAATGCGCCAACTGAAGCAGAATGTAAGGTACAGATTAATGATGCATTGGTTGAACGTTTTTCTAGTAATGGTTTTTTGCTGGCTCCATTGGCTGTTGGCGCAAAAGTTTTAGGTGTATTTTATGCCGACAGACATGGCTCTGTTAGAACATTTGAACAAGAAGATTTTGACAGTTTTACGCATTTTAGTGAGCTAGCAAATGTCTGTTTTGGTACATCGATGACATAGTACTATTTATTAATGATAATAATCGGTAATTTATCGGTTTGATTATTGGTGTTATGGTGGTTGCCATGACCACCATAACACTATGTTATTACTGCATAATTAAACTGGTAATGCGTTTTGCTTTGTCATTTGGAATAGGAAAACTTAAGTGGTATTGGGCAATTTTCCACCCACTTTCAGTTTGTACTAATGCCCCTGTACCTCTGCTTACGCCGTAAGCTGGACTATATAATTGCTCATCAAATAAAATCGTGTCATCTATTTGCAGCAGATGACGAGATTTAACTTCATAACGCCAGCCTTTAGTTGGTTTAGCATAACGCTCAAACTCAACCATACTCCAACGCTCAGAGGCATCAGTGCCAATAAACACAGCTTGTGGATGATAAAGCTTAAAGTAAGTGGCCCAGTCTGCCACTGCCGCACTCTCATGTAATTGATTTAATAAAGCACTAACGGCTTGGCTGTCTTTAGCGGATAAACCTTGGCTATCGATTAACTCATTTTCTTGGTCGATATTTTTAATTATCGCTTCGCTTTCGGAGCTAATATGTTGACTCACCTGTTTATTTTTTTGTGCGACTTGACTTTTTTCTGGTGCAGACTCATCGGCTTCAGTGGCGTGTAAGTCGAAGGCCGCCACTGTTGTTATTAACACGGCAATAAAACCGAGTCGGTGAATAATTGATTGCATAGTATCCCTTTAAACGTAATGAATTATTATCTTGGTACTTTTTAATGCCAATTAATGGGGTCGAGTTGATAAAATTGGCTTAATTCTTCATACAATTGTTGATGTTGTTGGTAAAGCTCCACTGGTCGTTCAAAAAATGTTTCACTTATCACTGCAAAAAACTCTGCCGGATTGGTTGCACCATAATAGTTAAATAATGACGGGATATGTTGTTGAGCGCAATGTTGAAGTTGCTCAAATTCTTTTCCTAATGTGGCAGACCATGAACGATACGAAGTGATATCGTGCAAGGGTGGGGCGCCATTAGCGGTACCATCTTCTTGATCAAGTTGGTGAGCGAACTCGTGTATAACCACATTACTACCATCGAATGGATCTGCAGCACCTTCAAGTGTGCTGTTCCATGACAATATAACTTTACCATACTCCCAAGATTCGCCCAGTAATACATTACGTTGGCTTGAATGTACACCTGCATGATCCACTCGATTCTGCTCAACAATGAATGCACTAGGATAAACTAGAATTTGTTTCAATTTAGGGTAATAGTTCGTGTTGCGGTTGAGCAATAATAAACACGCTTGGGCTGCAATGGTGACTTTGACTTCATCATTAATTTTGAAACCGTCACAACCGACAAACTGTTTTTCGTCAATAAACACTTGAATATGTTTTTTGAGCTGAAGCTGTAAATCAGTTGGCATGGCTTTGAAATAAGGAAAACGTTTTTTGAGTATATTACGCCACCGTGTTGGGAAAGGCTTACTAGTAATAATTTGACGTTGACGATTAATACGCCATTGGCTACTCATAATCCATCCAACAGCGGTTATTGATGTAACGAGTAATATTACCATCGCGATCATAGAGTTGCCCTTGCGCCTAGAGAGATCAACAGCATATCGTGTCTCAAAAAAAGATTAACCCCGATGATCAACAAACCTTCAATGTCGAAGGGGCACTTACATTATTAACTCAAAATTACGGTAAGATTTGAGTTTGCATGCTTGAGCATGATTTCGCCTTTTTGACGCTATAAAAGATTAATGGGGTGGCTAGCTAACTAATTCAAGCTTCAGTGATAACTAAATTATGATTAAGATGTACAGGCTTAGATTTTTGCAATTTACATATTGTGTGTTTGGGTTAACTTAGGCAACACAGTTTTAGTTGTTATTGCCTCTTGGTTAAGCTTATTAGCGCAGTTACAATTGCGTAATTATCATAGAACCATGGGGTTCATAAACAATGAATGAGCAGCAGTTATTAGACGCGATTAATCAAACTATGCCATTTGGCAAATATGCTGGTCGAAAATTATTACAGTTACCTGAACCTTATTTAGTGTGGTTTCATTCTAAGGGATTTCCCGAAGGGAAGTTGGGCGAGCAACTCGCATTGATGTATGAAGTAAAGCTTAATGGGTTGGAAGAAATGCTACAGCCGTTGTTAAAACGTTAAAATGGAAGAGTCATAAAAGCCTAGGGACGAGATTGCTTCGCTATTTATGTGCCGCAGCTAAGGTAATTATGTTTCTTGCTGTTAGTGCTTCGAGTCGAGATCGCATGACGAACCTCTCCCTAGTCTGTTAATGGTTTTTTCATGTAAAAACCGTTAAATGTTTGACCGCGTTTTTGTTGATAGCTTGTTTGTTGCAAAACAAACCCCATTTTCTCAAATAACGGTTTAGATAAATATGAGGCGTCAACACTCAGCACTGGATATTGTTGCTGCTTTGCCCAATGTTGTAGATGTGTGTAAAGCGCGTAAGCGACACCTTGGTGTTGATAGTCTGGCTGCACATATAGACAGTCGATATAGCCGCGATGGGCGAAATGAGTCTCTAGACTAATAAAACCGACAACCTGCTGATTATTTAGCATTAACCACGCTTTGTTTTGTTTATATTTTTGTTGCCAAAATTTTGTTGATCGCGGAGCCGATGACCATGCATCGAGTTTGATAGCAGGGTATCTTGGGTGAACAATTGCTTGTACTGCCGTATGATATAATTGGCTGACTTGAAGTGCATACTGTGGTGAAAAATCAACAATTTGATTCGTTTGTTTTATTGCGTTTTTCATAAAAAAGACCAATCGCTAAGATTGGTCAATTATGAAAGGTTTTCACCGTAAAACGAACTATTTTTTAGCAATATTTCCGACAAACATGATTTTATCAAATGTTCTATTAAGGCTTGAACTTTTAAAATCAGTCATCCACATTTGCTCAGAAACTTCAACTTTGTCGCCTTTATTTACTTCAGTTTGCGGACCTGCAGCCCAATATGTTTGATCCGCTTCTTTTAACTGAACATAGGTATAACCACCGCCGTTCATGGTGTCGAGTACTTCACCTTGATGTAAAGCACCTTGAGCCCATGCAGAAGAAACACCTAAAGCCAAGGTGGCAGCGGCAGCAAATGCGATTAATTTAGCTTTCATGTATGTATTCCTATTTTGCTTATAAAGGGAAGTAAAATATTATGTTTACGCTATTTAACCATCTAAGCTCTTAAAGGTCTGTGATCTACCGCGAATTATTGTTGTCTATCAGATGTTAGGCATTATGAGTTTACCGTTTAATCATTGTGGCTAATGTAGTGTACATTTGCGAACAGCAATCCATTAATGAGATGGCCATGTTGGCTGACAAAATCGACAAAAGCTTCTGATAATGTTTGATGACTAATGGGTTGTTGCCAATGAGCATGTAACAGTGCTTCATAACCTTCTTTACCTGCCGCAGTATAAGAACTTGATACGCCTAAATACAATTTATTGGCTTCAAGTTTTTGCCATTGATCTTGCTTGTATATCTCAATTTTGGTGATCCTTTGGCCTTTAGTTTGTTTACCATCATAGAAGTAACGTAAACCATAAGGATATGGAAAACTACCAGCACCTGTACCCATTATGCCATTATTCGTCGCAGAATTTATGGATGACTCAAGCGCTTCGATAACATATTTACCCTGAATTTTATACAAGGTAAGTGGGAGTTCGAATGGTAAAATACGCCCTACAACATCGGCTAGCGATAGTTGGCCTTTATGCAGCGACTGCCTAACCCCGCCAGCATTGTGTAATGCAAAATCGATTGACGGTTCAATATTTTTAGCGGCTTTATACATACTACGACTAATCCAAGGCGCTATTTCACTTCCGTGAGGTAAATGTTTACTGGGTAAGCGCGTATGAATAAAGTCTCGTGGAATATGGGCCAAAATTTGATTTTCTATGGCATCTAATGACGGCCTATATTGGGTGCGTATGACAGAGTGAATCACTTCATCATGTTGTGCGCCTTTAATGTTAGGGTGAGCAAAAAGCTGTTCAATTACTTTTGTTGCTGTATTACTGTCAATGCATTTACCGTTTGGGGTGGTTACGGTGATATTGTTATCAAGCATAAAATAGTTGTTGCCAAGCAGTTCGACTATTTTGCCGTGCTGATCAAAACAAATGTCAGCCAGCCCAATTGTTTCAGCGTATTTTCCTGCATGCAAAATGGGGGTTGAATTGATTGTTTCGGCATACGGGATATTACTCCAACCGATATCACTGAGTTCACCTTGAAGTGTATGTGAGTGCCCACCTACAATTAAGCTTATTCCATCAACTTTTGATGCAAGCTCCCGGTCTTGGTCTAAGCCTAAATGGCTGAGTACAATAATGTGTCGAATACCTTGATGCTGCAAACGTTGTATTGTGCGTTGGGTCGTTTCTATTGCATTAACAAAATGCGTGTCAGGGTCGGGTCTGGCAATTAAACGCATTTGGTCTAAGGTAATCCCAATTATCGCGAGTTTTGTGTCATGAAAGGGTTTAATTAACACTTTGGCGGTTTCGGTTGAATCATCAAAATCGTATAGCATAGGGTGGCCGTAAAGTCGGCCTGTTTTGAGGCGGTCTTCTTGGCTTAAATCCATATTGCCTGCAAGTACAGGAAAATCGATACGATTTAAGAATGCTTGAACTGGACTGTTACCTGCATCAATTTCGTGATTACCCAGAACCATAGCATCTGGTTTTAGCAAGTTGAGTAAATGGGCGTTGGCTGCGCCTTTAAATTCTCTAAAGTACAAGGTACCTTGAAAACTATCACCACCATGTAAAAATAAAAAAGGTGATTGCTTGGCTATTGCTTGCTGTCTAGCTTGCTCAATTTGATAACCCAAACGTGCGTAACCACCAGAATATGCTTCGAGGGAATAAATTTGTTGTTGGTTCTCGATGCTAAACTGAACGGGGCTGGGTTCAAAATTGGAATGGGTATCATTAATGTGGGCTAAGGTTAACGTATAGCGTTGCTTCATAATTTCCCTCTTTAATTGGAAATAGATTCTAGCATTAATTTATCAATATTGGGCGCCAAATAACGTGAGTGTTTGGATTTTATGGTGATAACAAGGCTACTTTGATTACTAGCTAATCTTGGCAAGCATCTGTATAATTCGCCGCCCTGTTACAGGTTTTGGTGTTTGAGGTTAGGCAGATGAGTGAAAAGAAAATCAATTTATTAGATCTTGATCGTAAAGGACTGCGAGCATTGTTCAGTGAGATGGGCGAGAAGCCGTTTCGTGCCGATCAATTAATGAAGTGGATCTATCACTTTGGTGTCAGTGATTTTGAGGAAATGAGCAATATCAACAAAGTATTGCGCACAAAATTGGCTGCGAAATGCGAAATTGTTGCGCCTGAAATTGCGAGTTTCCAGAAGTCTAATGATGGCACCATTAAATTTGCTATCAATGTCGGACAAGGTCAGGAAGTTGAGACGGTTTACATTCCAGAAGAAGACCGTGCGACCTTATGTGTGTCGTCACAAGTCGGTTGTGCTTTAGAATGTACTTTTTGCTCTACTGGTCAACAAGGGTTTAACCGTAATTTATCTGTATCTGAAATTGTCGGTCAAGTTTGGCGAGTGTCGCAGTTTTTAGGTTTCCACAAAGACACCGGTGATCGTCCTATTTCAAATGTGGTCATGATGGGCATGGGTGAACCTCTACTTAATCTTGCTAACGTTATCCCTGCAATGGACATTATGCTAGATGATTTTGGTTTTAGCTTATCCAAACGCCGAGTGACGCTGTCGACTTCTGGTGTTGTTCCTGCTCTTGATAAATTAGGTGATGTCATTGATGTCGCATTAGCCGTTAGTATTCATGCACCAAACGATGAACTGCGTGATGTATTGGTGCCGGTTAATAAAAAGTATCCACTGCAAGAATTTTTGGCGGGTATTCGTCGTTATTTAACCAAGTCTAATGCTAATCGCGGCCGTGTCACGGTTGAATATGTGATGCTTGATCATATCAATGACAGCACAGACCAGGCACATGAACTCGCTAAATTGATGAAAGATACGCCATGTAAGATTAACCTAATTCCGTTTAACCCGTATCCTGGGTCTCCTTATGGTCGCTCGTCTAATTCACGTATCGACCGTTTTTCAAAAGTATTGATGGAATATGGTTTAACGGTCATTGTGCGTAAAACCCGTGGTGATGATATTGATGCAGCTTGTGGCCAATTAGCTGGAGATATTCGTGACCGGACGAAGCGTTTAGCAAAAAAACAAATGCAACAGAGCCAGATTTCAGTCACAATGGAATAACTTGTTGTTTGCATAGATAATAGGCTTATAAATGAAGCACGGAATGCAAAATATTTGTCTGATCAGTTTAGTTGCCTTATTTGTCACGGGTTGTGTGACAGAGCGCACTTATAGCGGAACTGATACCCCTGTAGCTGAACGCCAATTTGATAAGCAGGGGGCTGCAAGGGAACGCATGCAGCTTGGGCTAACTTATCTCAGTCGAGGCAATAGTGAACAAGCCAAGTATAATTTAAATAAAGCGGTAAAATATGCGCCGAATATCAGTGAAGTTCACATGGCAATGGCATATTATTATCAAACCGTTGGTGATATAAAACGAACTGAAGAGTCATACAAGAAAGCCATTAGCCTTAGTGATGTAACTGGCGATGCGCGTAATAATTTTGGCGTGTTTTTATGCCAGCAGAATAAGTTTGTTGAGTCTGAAAAAATGTTTCTCGCTGCGATTGAAACACCTAATTACACGCGTACCGCATCGAGTTATGAAAACTTAGGGGTATGCAGTCGCAAAGCAGGAGATAAAGAAAAAGCGCGACAGTATTTTAATATGGCGTTAAAGTATGATCAAAGAAGACAAATAGCATTATTAGAATTAACCGAGTTAGCCATGGAAGATGCTGACTACGGCAATGCGCGCAACCAACTCGCAAGATACCATCGAGTTGTGAGTGAATCTGCAGAAAGTTTAGCCTTAGGGATAAAGATTGAGCGGGCGGCGAATGATTTAGAGGCCGTAAAACGATTTGGCATTTTATTAATTGCGAAGTTTCCTGCATCTCCACAAGCCAAAAATTATAGAGCTAACTTGAATTAATGACTAAAGAATTCGAAGTAGAACAAGAAGACGCTGAGAAAGCGACTTTACTAAAGGATGTTGTTACTGCTGGCGCTATTTTAAAAGCGGCTCGCGAAGCAAAGGGGATCTCAATTGAGACCGTAGCAACCCAATTACATTTACGGCCCAAGATTATTAATGATCTTGAAAATGATACATTTGAAAATATCGCCTCTACTACTTATGTGAGAGGTTATGTTAAAAATTATGCACGTTTAGTGAATGCCGATATTAGCCAAATTCAACAATGTTTAGCGCATCAATTACCCGAAATTGTTGCGCCTACAATGCAAAGCTTTTCACGTAAAACAACTCATCAAGCCCGTAACAGTCGCCTTAATTTAGTCACTTATTTTATTGCTGCGGTTTTGATTGCGATGTTAGTTGTGTGGTGGGTTCAGAAATCATCATTGTTGACGAGTGTTGATTTTTCTAAACCCACAGTTGAAGAAATAGCCGCAGAAAGCAACCAGCTTGAACCACAACAAATCATGGTAAGTGAACCTGCGCAGTCCAATGGCAATGAGTTAGAACAAGTCGCGGATAACCGCAATGTTATGGACACAGCAAATAAGGCTGCAATAGAAGCCGAAGATAAACTTATCCAAATCGCACAAAATAATGCTAATACTTCACCGGCAAGTAATGGTGTAGAGTCGACTCATACCGAATTAGCGTCAACCGCAACAGACTCAGATCTCGCTAATAGCGACAGTATTTTAACGATAGAGTTTTCTGGTGACTGCTGGGTAAACGTGACCGATGCGAATGGCAAAGTGATTGTTGATGGCGTGAAAAAGGCCTCTCAAAAAGTTGAAGTTCGTGGTAAAAAACCTTTTAAAGTGATTCTTGGTGCTCCTCAAGTTGCCAGTATCAATTTAGATGGCAATAATGTCAGTTTAGCTGAGTTTGCCAATGGTCGAGTAGCAAGATTAACCCTGCCTAAAGCATCATAGTGCTTTAGCAACAGTAGAGCATATTTGCATGTATAACGAATCCCCAATTATTCGCAGACCATCTACACGTATTTATGTGGGCAATGTGCCTATTGGTGATGGTGCGCCGATTGCTGTCCAGTCAATGACGAATACAAAAACCACCGATGTTGAAGCAACAGTGGCACAAATTCGAGCATTAGAAAAAGTCGGTGCAGATATTGTGCGTGTTTCAGTGCCAACGATGGATGCCGCAGAAGCGTTTAAATTAATCAAGCAGTCTGTCAATGTACCGTTAGTTGCTGATATTCATTTTGATTACCGTATCGCCCTTAAAGTGGCTGAATATGGGGTTGATTGTTTGCGCATTAACCCAGGTAATATTGGCAATGAAGAACGCATTCGCAGTGTTGTTGAATGCGCTCGTGATAAAAATATACCTATCCGCATTGGTGTTAACGGCGGATCGCTTGAAAAAGATTTAATGGACAAATATCGCGAACCAACGGCTGAAGCATTATTAGAATCAGCCATGCGTCATGTCGATATTTTAGACCGTTTAAATTTCGATCAATTTAAGGTTAGTGTTAAAGCCTCTGATGTTTTTCTTGCCGTTGAATCGTATCGTTTACTTGCTAAACAAATTCGTCAACCTTTGCATTTAGGCATTACTGAAGCGGGTGGTATGCGTTCTGGTTCTGTAAAATCTGCTGTTGGTTTAGGGATGCTATTGGCTGAAGGCATCGGTGATACTTTACGTATTTCACTGGCTGCGGATCCGGTTGAAGAAATTAAAGTTGGCTTCGATATTTTGAAGTCTTTGCGCATTCGTAGCCGTGGTATTAACTTTATCGCTTGTCCTTCTTGTTCTCGCCAAGAGTTTGATGTGATTAGTACCGTTAATGAACTTGAACGCCGTCTTGAAGACATTACTACGGCAATGGATGTGTCTATCATTGGTTGTGTCGTTAATGGCCCAGGTGAAGCGTTAATTTCGGATATCGGCTTAACTGGCGGTCATGCTAAGAGCGGTTATTATGATGGCGGCGTACGTCAAAAAGAACGCTTCGACAATAATAGTATTGTTGATGGTTTAGAAGCAAAAATCCGTGCTAAAGCGAGCATGATGGCTAATCGAATTGCGATTAGCGACAAAACCGAATAATCATTAATTCTTCGCATGACAGCTTATATGTTGTGCATGTTGAGGTTATATTTACACATTATTAGCACTAGCTAATTAAAGAATTGGGCACGTTAACTGTGGCAAAGCAAATCCAAGCTATTCGCGGAATGAATGATATTCTGCCTACGCAAAGTCCTTTATGGCAAAAAGTCGAAGCGGTATTACGTTCATCTGTTAGTGCATTCGGCTATAGCGAAATTCGCACACCTATCGTAGAAAGTACTGATCTTTTCAAACGTTCTATCGGTGAAGTTACCGATATTGTTGAAAAAGAAATGTATACGTTTGAAGATCGTAACAGTGATAGCTTAACCTTACGTCCTGAAGGTACCGCTTCAACGGTGCGAGCCGGTAATGAGCACGGCCTTCTTTATAACCAAGAACAACGTTTATGGTATATGGGGCCGATGTTTCGCCATGAGCGTCCGCAAAAAGGTCGTTATCGTCAATTTCACCAGTTTGGTGTTGAAGTGTATGGTATTGGCAGTGCCGATATTGATGCTGAAGTATTAATGTTATCTGCTCGTTTATGGGATCAATTGGGTATTAAAGAGCATGTAGCATTAGAGCTCAATACGTTAGGAGACCCTGCTGAACGTGCTGCTTATCGTGATGCCTTGATTGCTTTTTTAGAGCAACATAAAGACAAATTAGACGAAGATAGCCAACGTCGGATGTATTCAAATCCATTACGCGTACTCGACAGTAAAGACCAGCAAGTGCAAGCTATTTTAGGTGATGCACCAGCCTTGATGGATTACCTTGGTGAAGACTCTAAGACACATTTTTCAACTTTATGTGAACTCTTAGACGCGGTTGGCATCCAATACATCATCAATCCTCGTTTAGTGCGTGGTTTAGATTATTATAACCGTACTGTATTTGAATGGGTTACCACTAGTTTGGGGTCTCAAGGTACGGTATTAGCGGGTGGACGCTATGACGGTTTAGTTGGCCAGCTCGGTGGCAAAGATACGCCAGCTGTTGGTTTTGCAATGGGTCTTGAGCGTATAGTGCTGTTACTTGAAACACTTGAACTCACCAGCGATATTGCCCCTGAAGTGGATGTTTATGTCACTGCTATGGGCGATAATTGTGTTGTTGAGGCCATTAAAGTAGCACAAGAGTTGCGTCAACAGTTGCCAACGCTTAAAGTCATGAGCCATTGCGGTGGTGGTAACTTTAAGAAGCAAATGAAACGTGCTGATAAAAGTGGTGCACAGATTGCGTTAATTATTGGTGAAAATGAAGTAGCCAATAACCAAGTCGCTGTAAAACCGTTAAGAACAAACAATGAACAACAATTGGTTACGCGTAGTGAACTCGTAGCTAAAATTGCAGAACTGATTTAAGAACAGATTTTAAAGGGGAAGTGCAAGTGGAAATTTATAGCACAGAAGAACAACAAGTAGATGCTATCAAGCAGTTCTGGAAAGATTATGGTACTTCAATTGCCGTAGGCGCAGTTGTTGGCTTAGGCGGCCTATATGGTTGGAATACTTATTCTGATATGAAAGTGAAGGCGGCAGAAGACGCATCTGAGTCATTTCAGTCTATCGTTACTCAGTCGACTAATCCTGCTGCATTATTGGTTCAGGCAGAAAGCTTTACATCAGAACATGATCAACAAGGTTACCAAGCATTACTTGAATTAATGGTTGCAAAATCTGCGGTTGAAGCTGGTGATTTAGCAAAAGCTGAAGCCTCATTTACCAAGGTTATTGCCGCACAACCTGGTTCAGGTTTAGGTATGGTTGCAATGCTCCGCTTAGCGCGTATTCAAGCTGAGCAAAATAATTTAGGTATGGCGTTGGCTACGTTAGAACAGGTCACAGATAAAGCATTTGCATCGCAACGCGAAGAATTAAAAGGCGACTTTTTAGTGCGTCAAGGCGATTTGGATAAAGCCAAATTAGCTTATCAAGCAGCAGTGGATAATGGTGGTGCGTTAGCCAGTCCAGCGCTGACCATGAAATTAGACAATCTAAATAAGGCATAAGGAATTTAGCCGATGAAGTCGTGGTGTAAAAATCTACTTGCCCTTGGGTTAAGTGTTGCTCTGATGTCTGCTTGTTCTTCAAGTGATGTTGAAGAAGAGCCTGTAAGTGAACTCGTTGATATTCAAGCGACAGTGTTTCCTCAAATTAGCTGGGACACCAGCGTAGGTGATGGTGTAGGGGATTATTACTCGCAGCTTCGTCCTACTGTCCGTTATGGAAAATTATTTGTTGCTGACCGTGGTGGTGTGATTGTTGCGTTTGACGAAACAACGGGTGATGAGTTGTGGAAACAAGACTTCAATGATGCCTTTGAAAAGCAACTTGAAACCAAAACCAAAGGTGTTCGTTTAGCGGCTGGTGTCACCGCGGCACGTAATAAAGTTTTTGTTGGCGGTGAGACGGGTTTATTGGTTGCGCTTGATGAAGCTACAGGTGATGTAGTGTGGTCTGCACAAGCTAATGGCGAACTATTATCAGCACCTTCTGTCGCAGAAGATGTAGTTGCTGTTAATACCAGTAAAGGCGCATTTGAAGCATTTGATATTGATAACGGTAAAAAGTTATGGACATATGAAATGCAGCTGCCCAACCTTACCTTGCGCGGTACCGGTTCTGCCGCTTATGAAGCGGGTGGTTTCTTTTTAGGCACTGCAGATGGCAAAGTGGCTGTGGTGGTTAAAAGCAATGGTCAGGCAGCATGGGAACAAACCGTTTTTAACCCAACGGGTGCTAATGAGTTTACTCGTATGGCTGACATCGATATGACGCCATTGATATTGGGCGAAAATCTATATGTAGTCAGTTACAATGGTAATTTAGCTTCTATGGAGCTGCGCAGTGGTCGCGTAGTGTGGTCGCGTAAATATTCAAGCTTTAATGAGTTAGCGTCTGCAGGTGCCAGCTTGTATTTAGTGGATGATCATAGCCGTATTTACTCTGTCGACCGCCGCAACGGCTTAGAGTTGTGGAGTAATGTAGAGCTTCAAAATCGTGAGCTAACATCTCCTGCGGTATTAAATAATTATCTTATCGTGGGTGACTTTGAAGGTTACTTGCATTTTATTGACCGTAATAATGGCAACATTGTTGGTCGCATTCAAGTTGATAGCGATGGACTATATGGTCAGCCTTTAGTGGTTGATGACAAAATTTATATTCAAGGACGTAGCGGCAAAGTTGCAGTCGTGACCTTGGACAAAGAAAAGCAAATGAATGTACAGGAAGATACCGAAACTGATGCGGAATAAGTCCTAGCACTATTTTGCATTAATTAAGGTATAATATCCTCACTAGAGCCCCTGGAAGCGTTCCGGGGGCTTTTTATTGAAAAGTTTTTTAGAGGCAAAATCATGATCCCTGTAGTGGCCCTTGTCGGGCGACCCAATGTTGGTAAATCGACATTATTTAACCGTCTTACACGTACTCGTGATGCGTTAGTTGCTGATTTTCCTGGCTTAACACGTGACCGTAAATATGGCCGTGCATTTTTAGCTGGGTATGAGTTTATCGTTGTTGATACTGGTGGTATTGATGGTAGCGAAGAAGGGATCGAAACCAAAATGGCTGAACAGTCATTGGCGGCGATTGAAGAAGCTGATGTCGTATTGTTTATGACAGATGCTCGTGCAGGTCTTACTGCCGCCGATTTAGCCATTGCTCAACATTTACGCAGCCGCGATAAGGTCACTTTTGTGGTTGCCAACAAAGTTGATGGCATTGATGCCGACTCTGCTTGTGGTGAGTTTTGGTCACTTGGTCTAGGTGAAGTGTATCAAATGGCTGCCGCACAAGGCCGTGGCGTAACCAATATGATTGATTATGCGTTAACGCCTTATGCTGAAGCCATGGGTATTGTTCGTGAAGTAGACGAAGAAGGCGAACAAGTCGAGCGTGAATATACTGAAGAAGAAGCTGAAGCGGAACAGACTCGACTACAAAACTTACCTATTAAACTTGCCATTATTGGTAAACCTAATGTGGGTAAATCTACACTTATTAACCGTATCTTAGGTGAAGAACGTGTCGTCGTTTATGACGAACCAGGCACCACTCGTGACAGCATTTATATACCTATGTCTCGAGAAGGCCGTGAATATGTTTTGATTGATACAGCTGGTGTTCGTCGTCGTAGTAAAGTGCATGAGGTTATCGAGAAGTTTTCGGTGATTAAAACGTTAAAAGCCGTTGAAGATGCTAACGTGGTACTTTTGGTTGTTGATGCAAGAGAAGGAATCGCTGAGCAAGATCTTGGATTATTAGGCTTTGCGTTAAACGCTGGTCGTGCGTTAGTTATTGCGGTGAATAAGTGGGATGGTATTGACCAAAAAGTGAAAGATCGAGTAAAAAGTGAACTTGATCGCCGCTTAGGTTTTATCGATTTTGCGCGTATTCACTTTATTTCTGCTTTGCATGGCACTGGTGTTGGACATTTGTATGAGTCGATTGAAGAAGCTTATGACAGTGCAACTCGTCGAGTGAGCACTTCTATGTTGACCCGTATCATGCAAATGTCACAAGATGATCACCAGCCACCATTGGTGAATGGTCGTCGCGTGAAATTAAAATATGCTCATGCTGGCGGCTATAATCCACCGATTGTGGTGGTGCATGGTAACCAAGTGAGTAAACTGCCTGACTCATATAAACGTTATATGATGAATTACTTCCGTCGTTCATTAAAAGTGGTTGGAACGCCTATTCAGCTTCGTTTCCATGAGGGAGCCAATCCGTTTGAAGGTAGAACAGAGAAGCTAACTCTAGGACAGGAACGTCGTCGTAAACGTGCTATGAGCCACATTCGCGATCGTAAGAAGTAATCTCCTTTTTTGTGAGACTGTATTTCTTGTGTAAAGAGCCTGACTTGTTCAGGCTTTTTTGTGGGTCACTTATTGAATAGAAGGGGATAGAATGAAGCAAAAAATAGTCGGTTATCATGTGGATGAAGAGCATCATTGGGTTGCTGTATTGGCCTGTGGGCACTTTCAGCATGTACGTCATGATCCCCCTTGGACAGTGCGTCCGTGGGTGACGACGGTAGAAGGTCGGCAACAACAATTGGGGATGATTCTTAATTGTAAAAAGTGCGATATTGCGGCACCGCCAGATAGTCTCGGTTAGATTGAATTCTCCTATCTTAAGACGTTAAATCACCCGTGGTTCGACACCACCATAAATACGCGGCAATGTAAGTACATATCATGCTGTCCATTACCATTGATAACCAAAAAACATCGAAAAAAGCTTGATTTGCATGACTCAATACCAAGCTAACAAAAAACAGCTTTTCAATGATCGCAATGCAAAACAGCGGTTTTATCCAAGCTGAACGCACCATCGCAATAAAAAAACTGCATCCAACCATTAATACCATAAATCCCCAATGCTGAATAAATATCGTGTCACTGGGCTGATAGGTTAGTTTGTTAAGGTTCGGGGCCGCCCACTGCGGGAATAAGGTATAAAGTCCGCCTAATGACGTGCCTATCCCGGCGATGAATAATGCCACCTGCCGAGTTTTTTGAAAAAATGAGTCATGTGTGAATCCGTTCATCGTTATCCATAAGTGACTGTTAAGATTTTTGCGTGATAATGGCCTCCATCATCGCAATTCTATCGAGGTTTATATGCAAACACAGACTACTTATTATCCGCTACTTCATCGACTCATTCATTGGGGATTGGCATTGACCATGATGATCATGTTATTAACCGTATTATTAAGGCTTGGGTGGATGGAGAAAAACCATATGGCCGCCATAATTCATCAAGGCTTAGCGAAAATCGATGTGATGATTACCGACAAGCAAGCTGTGAGCATAGCCAAAAGTATTCGTGGTGTTATGTTCCAGTGGCACATTTATTTTGGTTATGCTGTAGGCGTATTTGTGACAGCACGGTTTATTCATATGGTTAAGTTTGGTCTGCATTATCCATCACCATTTTCACGCCAAGCGACAACCAAACAAAAGTTTCAGGCATGGGTGTATTGGGTGTTTTATGCTGGCGTAGCGTTATCGGTAATAACAGGTTTGTTGCTGAAGTTTGGTCCAGAAGCAATAGAAGAGCAGGCTGAAACCATTCATAAGTTGGCTTTGTGGTATTTCATTCCATTTACAAGCTTACATTTAGCTGGAATTTTAGTGGCTGAGGCTGGCCATGAAAAAGGCATCGTGTCAAAAATGATTGGAGGATAGTTTTCTTGTAAATTTCCATGAAAATGGTTGTTCTTTTTGTCATTTAGTCGGCTAGTTTCATTGCTTAAGTAAACCTTAAGATTGGTAATTTACTTTGTAAACTATCAAATTATTAGGCGAAAATATGATGTCAAAGAAGTTATTTTCACACTTAAGTCCGTTAACCATTGCAGCCCTAAGTTTGCTCTTGGGGCTTAGTGTAAGCATAACGGCTCAAGCCACCCCATCATTGGATCATAAACTGATTGATCAACAAGGACACGCTGTTAGTTTACAACAATTTGCAGGCAAAGTGGTTTATGTCGATTTTTGGGCTTCTTGGTGTGGTCCGTGTCAAAAGTCGTTCCCGTGGATGAATGCCATGCAAGCCAAATATCAACAACAAGGACTAGAGGTTGTTGCCATTAACCTGGATGTAGACACTGCACTTGCCCATGAGTTTTTGGCTCAAATGCCAGCACACTTTACTCTTCGTTTTGACCCTGAAGGTGATATTGCCCAAGCTTTTGACCTACAAGGCATGCCAAGTAGCTTTTTGTTCAATCGTAAAGGTGAATTAGTACAGACTCATATGGGCTTTTTTACCGAAAACATTCCCGCCTACGAGCAAGAAATCCAAATGTTGTTACAGGAGTAAATTCATGACAAAAGCGTTATATCACCCCTTTGCCAAGGCTGCAGTCGCATTAGCTATTGCCAGTAGTTTGGTTGGATGTTCTAGCCTAGGTGTACAACCTTGGGAAAAAGAGCAATTTGCTCGTGAAGACATGGCCTTAAACAGTGAAAAGCTCGACTTGGCCCTAGATGACCATATTTATTTTAGTAAAGAGGGCACCAGTGGTGGTCGTTCTTTAGCGGGCGGAGGTTGTGGATGCAATTAACATCTAAACAAAACATTGCTAGCGCATTAGCCATTGCCAGCTGTAGTCTAATTAACCAGCAAGCCCATGCTGCTGAAACGTCGTCGGGTAATGATGAATGGAAAGTCGATGCCGCCATTATGTATTATGGCGAGCAAGATCGTGTTCAAGCTGCTGAAGCCATTGGTAATGTACAAAAATCATTTGGTGATACTTCGTTATTAGACATGAAAATTGTGGTCGACAGCTTAACTGGCGCATCAGCTTCTGGTGCGGTTGCACAAAATGATAGTCAAACTTTCACTCGCCCCTCAGGCGATGGGCTGTATACCGTAGATTCTGGCGATACTCCGCTTGACGATACCTTCCATGATACTCGTGTTCAGCTGAGTGCTAATTGGCAAGAAGTGCTTAATCAAGATTGGACTGGTAATATTGGTGTGTATGGCTCGAAAGAGTTTGATTATTTATCCATGGGCATTAATGGTGGGCTTGAGCGTAGTTTTAATAAAAATAATACTACCTTGTCGTTATCGGGAGCCTTTACCAATGATGTTGTCGATCCCGTTGGCGGTCGCCCTGTTGCAATGTCAGAAATGGTGTTTCGTGGCAATTATGACAACGATGCCGATTATCAAGCGGCCTTTGATCAAACTCGTTTAGCTGGTGATGATACTAAACAAACTAGTGATATTATGTTTGGTGTGACTCAGATTATTAATCGTAATTGGTTGATGCAAGCTAATTATGGTTTATCAAGTGTGTCAGGATATATGACTGACCCATATAAAATCTTAAGTGAAGTTGATGTTAATGGTGTCACTCAAGCTTACCGTTACGAGAATCGTCCAGACTCACGTCTAAAACACAGTGTATTTTTACTCACCAAAGGTGCATTGGATTCAGGGGTAGTTGATTTTTCATATCGCTATAGTACTGATGATTGGGAGATTCAATCGCATACTTTAGAAACGCATTACCGCTATAATTTTAGTCCAACTATGTACGCACAATTGCACTTACGTTATTACCAGCAGCAAGCCGCTGAGTTTTATCAACCATTTTTGATGAGTGGCGATGCAATACCTGAATATGCCAGCGCGGATTATCGCATTGGTGATATGACGGCTTATACCATAGGGCTTAAATTTGGTCAGCATTTATCGGGTGGACATGAACTAAGTTATCGTATTGAGTATTATCAGCAAAATCCTGAAAATAATGGCACTGAGATACCTGGTCAGCTACAAAACTACGATTTATTTCCTTCTGTGAAGGCGATAGTAGCTCAAGTGAGTTATTCGTTTTAAGATGAACGTATCATCAATAAACAGAGTGATTTAATTTGCTTGAACCAATCAAAACAATGTCAAAAGCCCCAAAGGTGATGAGCTTACAGCCTCGTCCTTGGGGCTTTTTAGGTTCATTTAGCGCTATGGCTAGTCCGTGTGAATTATTAATGGCGGTTGATGACGAGCACATAGCGAGGCAAATGCTGAACATTGCTTATGATGAAGCAAAGCGTATAGAACATAAATTCAGCCGTTTTATTGAAGGTAACGTGGTGTGGCAGTTAAACCATGCCCAAGGTGAAACCACACCGATCGATGCCGAAACAGCACATTTATTTCAGTTTGCTCAACAGTGTTTTCAATTAAGTGAATCGGCATTCGATATCAGTGCTTGTCCATTAATGGCGTTGTGGCGCTTTGACGGTAGCCATGGTGTGCCGTTACAAACTGAGATTGATGCAAGTTTGCTTAAGGTGGGTTTTGCTCGTATTGCATTAACTAACAACAGCGTTTGTATGCCAGCAGACATGAGTGTCGATTTTGGCGGTATCGGTAAGGAATATGCGGTTGATCGCACCGCACAAACTTTAGTGAATCGTTGGCCAAATTATTCGGTATTAGTCAACTTTGGTGGCGATATTGCTTGCCCAATTCTCAACAATAATGGCTGGCAAGTGGGGATTGAAAATCCTCAAAAACTTGACAATGCTGCGGCACTGTTAACCATTCGCCAAGGGGCATTAGCTACTAGTGGTAATACTCGCCGCTATATTGAGGTAGATGGTAAACGCTATGGGCATATTATTAACCCTAAAACAGGCTACCCCGTAGAGCAGGCGCCGTTATCTGTTACTGTATTGGCCCCTAATTGTGTTATGGCGGGTATGTTAGCGACTATGTCGATGTTAAAAGGGCCGGATGCAGAGGTTTTTTTACAGCAACAAGGTGTTGATTTTAAGGTGTTTCGTTAATGATAAAGGAAAATGAATGCGGGTATTATTAATAGAAGACAATAAGCTTTTAGCGCAAGGTATCGTTATGAGCTTAGCCAAAGAAGGCATTCAGGTTGATCATTTAGCATCATATCATCAAGCTCAAGTCGCCTTAAACAATGAAGATTTTAGTGCAATTATTTTGGATCTTAGTTTACCCGATGGCAATGGTGCCGACCTGTTAAAACAGTGGCGCAAAAATGGTGTTTCGTTACCCATTATTGTGTTGACCGCAAACACGGATTTTGACACCCGCTTAATGTGTTTAGATATTGGCGCCGACGATTATTTAAGTAAGCCTTTTGATGTAAGAGAGCTGATTGCCAGACTAAAAGCGATTATTCGTCGTCAGCATGGTTTAGACCATAACCAATTCAGCTATGGGACATTAACCATTGATTTTACTCGCTGTGAAGTGCATTTTCGTGATCAACTGATTTCTCTTTCTCGGCGTGAATACCAATTATTGTTAGAATTCGCTCAATCTGCTGGGCGTGTGTTGACCCGAAATCAGCTAGAGCAGTTAACTTATGGTTGGGATGAAGTTGGCAGTAACTCGATTGAAGTGCATATACATCATTTACGTAAAAAAACCGCCACTGAATTGATTAAAACGGTACGAGGTATTGGTTATATTTTAAATGAGATCGCATAATTTATTGATGAGTGAGATAAATTAAATGGTCGATAGCCCCAAGCTGCCGATTGATAGTATTCAGTTCAATAAGGACATTATGTTTTCATTACGATTATTACTTAGTTTGATTATGCTAGTCGGTATTGTCCTCACGGTAACCTTCTCGAGCATACTAAGCACCCGTGATGCCATACATGAAGTGGAAGAGTTGTTTGATGCTCAAATGGTACAAACCGCCAAAATGCTTGAACAATTTTATGTGGATCAGCTAACAGAAGATCAGTTGGCACAATTGATATCTCAGCCAATCTTATTTCATGTCGATGATTCGAAAATTGAAACATTTGCTGAGCAAGCCAATCCTAGTACCTTATCTTATGAACACAAATTATCTTTTCAATTATTGTCTAGTTCAGGGCAGATACTGGCGTATTCTGACAGTTCTGGGGAACAAAAATTAACCACTTTTACCCCAGGTTATGATACTCGTAGCATAAACAATGAATTATGGCATGTGTACAGTTTTTTCTCAGAACCGCACCAAGTCTGGATCATTACTGCGCAGCGTGATGATGTTAGGCAAGAGTTAGTGTCATTAATCATCAGCAACAATTGGCGAGCACCGTTAATCATTACCCCTATTATGATGTTTTTTATGTTGGTGCTAACTTATTACTTATTTAAACCAGTTAAGTTATTAGAACGCCATTTAGACAAACGTCCGGCCCAAGACTTAAGCCCAATCAATTTCACTCTACCGACGGAATTGGCATCCACCCAAAAAGCGCTTAACAGCTATCTACTGCGTATTAGCGAGACTATGATCCGTGAACGTCGTTTTAGTGCCGATGCAGCCCATGAACTTAAAACCCCATTAGCCATTATAAAGTTACACAGCGACGGCTTAAGCGACGTGCTGAGCAGTCAATCCCCAGACGTTAAGCAAGCTACCTTGCCTTACATTGAAGCTATAGGCGAGGGGGTAAATCGTATTAGCCATACAGTAGAGCAGTTGTTGTTATTATCACGAGTTGATGCCATTGAGGCGTTAAATAAAACCGATTGTAAGCTGCAGAATATTATAGAGAATGTGATAAATCAGTTAGTACATATCATTGCCGATTACGAGTGGTATATCGTTGTGCCTAAAGATATGATCATCAATGTCGATCCGTTTTACATCGAATTAGTACTGAAAAATATTATCGAAAACGCCTGTAAATATAGCCCTACAGAATCATTGATAAGCATTAAGGTTACTCAGGACGAGCAACAGACTATGATTTGTGTGGCTGACCAAGGTTGCGGTATGTCAGATGAGGAAATTGCTTTAGCCAAAAATCGATTTTATCGTGTCGATGAAAACACCTCACAAGGTGCGGGTTTAGGATTGTCTATTTGTCAGCACATTATCAGCTTACATCATGGCGAGCTGACTTTTAGTCGGGTACAACCTCATGGACTGGATGTGTGTATCGTATTACCTCGCGCACAAGTTTAATTTAAATCGATAAAAACAACATGAGAAAGGTTATCGACTCATATTGTTTTTATCTGTTATCTGCTACCTGATTACTGCTTACTGTCTTTCTCTCGATGACTTATTTTCCCTTGACTGGCTAGTGCGTGATGATGAACTATCACGTTGCTTGCTCACTGAGCGTGAAGCCTGCTGAGGCGCAGATCTAGTCGTTGAGCGAACTTGCGTTTTTTGCGGTTGACTCCTGCTAGTTTGCTTAACTTGCTGTTGTTGACTGCGCATCTGGTTAACTTGCGGTTGACGTGCTTTTTCAACTCGGGTGTTACGCTGAGCTTGTTGTAATGTTTGTGTACCTGGCTTACTTGTTACATTAACTACTGATTTTGCCTCATTTCTAGGGTTAGTTTTGGCAACATCGCGTTGACGACTATAGCTTGATTTTATTGGCTCACCTTTACGATCAAATGACTTAGTGTTTGTAGTCGGTTGACGTTGCTGACTTAACTCGCGTTTTAACTGGGTGCTTTTGTGTTTAGCTTGGTCATTGTGGTTCACACTTCTTACCACTGCTTTCTCGCTGCGTTTGTCTTGCTTAACGCTGTGGCTTACCTGTTGACGTTTAGGTTCACGTGAATAACTCACTGGCTGATTACGTTTTTCATAATGGCCATTGTAACGTTTACTGATCACCTGGCTGCGATACGCCACGCCCTTGCGATGTTTAGGTTTATGTTGCCAATGTTGGGCACCATTGCTGTAACTTACTTTACGTGGTGTGTAGTAACGATAGTGTTGACGTACAGGTACCACAATCACACGGCGGTCATGCCACTGGAAACCACTAAAGAAGAAGTTAAAGCTAATGCGTACTCCGCTGTTCCAATAAATGGCACTGTGGTTAGGGCGATAATGCACATAAGCTGGCGCATTCCAATAAATTGGCGGGTACCGGTTCCAGCGCCAGTTGCCGTAAACGATACGGCTGTCGTAATAAGGCACATAAATGATTTCTGGACGAACCGATTCAATGATAATCCTGCGTTCAACTCGCGTGACTTTTACTTGCTCAAGGTTGGCCAAATTATTGGCTTCATCAGCTTGTTGTCTTAGGGTTTGAATACTGTCTAGCATTCGGCCTTCATCTTGTAAAAATGCATCGCCTACACTTTGGGTCCAAGCTAAATCATCATTTAAACGATCGAGAACATTAGGGAAAGCCACTAAGGCTTTTACGCTTGGGTCCCAGTCTTGTGACTCAACTGCTGTCATTATTTGGTTTGTGTCGTTATTACCTTGGCTTGATAACCAACGTTTGGCTTGGACAATTTCTAACGGATAAGTAGACGCAATTAAGATATGCGTTAATAAACTGTCAGGATATAGTGCAATGGGGGCGAGCATTTGGGCTAATTCAGCATCGCTAACAACTTCATCTTGGGCGGTGTAAGTATATGACTCTGTTGGTTGCGCTGCCTGCACATGTGTTAATGGCATACAAACCAAGGCTAAGGCGAGTAATGCCTGAATGGGTACGTGAATGGCTTTTTTCATGTTATCTCCAGTGTCATTGATGACTGTTAACTCGATAATAACGAGTCGAAGATGAACATAAGCTGAAGGCTAAAAAGTGATTAGGTTTTTAAGCCAAGCGAGACATATGCGATCTATTGCCTAAGTGTGGGTTATTAATGTGTAAATTCAAACTCAAATACTGCGCCGCCTAAGGTAGCTGATTGACTTACTGTAAGTGTGCCGTGATAGCTGTTGACTAGGTCGCGCGCAATCGCCAAGCCAATGCCATGGCCTTGCTCGTATGTATCTGCGCGCATGCCTCGTTCAAAAATCTGTTGTTGTTTATCTATCGGCACTCCAGCGCCATCGTCTTCCACACAAATTCGTAAACGATTTTGCTGTTGCTTTACCGTCACCAAGACCTGGTGTTTGGCGGCTTTGCAGGCATTGTCGAATACATTGCCGAGCATTTCGGTTAAGTCCGCCCCATCGCCTTTAAAGCGGGCATCTGGATCGCCCTGATACTCAATACTGAGCTGTTGTTGTTGGTATATTTTGCTTAATGTGCGCACTAAGCTGGCAACAATATCGTCGACACTGACCCCTAAATGCCAACCGCTGCCAGCAGCACTTTGAGCCCGTTTTAGTTGGTATGCGATAATTTGATTAATACGATTAATTTGTTTCAGCGATGCGTCACTTAAATCAGCTTGTGTTTGCATTACCGCAAGTGGGGTTTTTAAGCTATGGGCAAGGTCTGCCAGGGCGTTGCGATAACGTTTGCGCTGGTTTTGTTCGGTTTGCAGTAAGGTATTTAATTGTTTGGCCACTTTTTGCAGTTCTACCGGATAGTGGTTACTGAGTTGTGTTGAAGAACCTTGCTCTACTGCACTGAGCTCTTGGCTAAATTGACCTAAAGGCTTTAGCGTCCATAGCAACCAGCTTAACTGAACAATAACTAATAAGGCGGTTAAAATAAGTAACCAAGTCCACAAGGTATTAGAGAAGTTTTTGATTTGTTGTAAGTATTCTTGTTGGTCTTTTATAATGTGCAGCGTCATCGTGAAAGGTTGTTTGCTGGTGGCAAAACTAACGCTAAAGCTATATATCAGCTGTGGCTTATCATTAATGATGACTGAATTGAACACGCTTTTACCTGTTGCGAGTATGGGTAAGTTAATTGGCGTGTCTAAACCTAAAAAAGAGTGAGAGGCCCACAGTGGTTGGCTGTCTTTGGTGGTAATTAACGCATAAAGACCAGAACCAATTACATTAAACTGATTTTCGAGTAAATGTTCTGGCATTTGCAGTTGATTATCTTCAACTTCTGCCATTGCTAACACTAAATAAACATATGCTTTTAATTGGTTTTTAGCGGCCACATTTATTTGGGTTTCAAAGGCATTGTATACTGTTACACCAATAATAGGTAATAACACCAAAATTAGCAGTAACGCACTAATAACAATGCGAACTTTAAGTGAGTCCAGTAATTTATTCATGCTGACCTAATTGACGCAGTCGATACCCTTGGCCGCGCAAAGTTTCAATTAGTTGGTACTGGTTGTCTGGATCGAGCTTTTTGCGAAGGCGACGAATAAACACTTCAATAACGTTAGAGTCTAAGTCAAAATCTTGATCATAAATGTGTTCAATTAAACTGCTTTTCGAATGCACCGAACCTGGATGTAACATAAGGTATTCAAATAATTTGTATTCAGACCCACTTAAATTAACGCTTTGGAGATCCTTTTTAATCTCTAAGCTGCGGGTATTAATACTAAAGGGACCGTTTTGAATCACAGGGCTGGCTTTACCTGCCGAACGCCTAATTAATGCATTGATACGGGCGACTAATTCTTCTAGTTGAAACGGCTTACTTAAATAATCATCAGCGCCAGCATCTAATCCAACCACTTTGTCTTGCCAGCTGTCTCGAGCGGTTAAAATGATAACTGGGTAGCTGATGTTTTGCTCTCGTAATTGGCTGATTAATGACAAGCCATCGAGCTTAGGTAAACCAACATCTATAATAGCCACATCGTATTGATATTCTTGCGCTTGAAATAAACCTTCTTCACCATCGCTTACGACATCAACAGTATACTGCGCTTCAATAAGATGTTGTTTGATATTATCTTGTAAGGCTAAATCGTCTTCAACTAATAATAATCTCATGGACTAGTTCCTTGTGACCGAGCCATTGCTGGCGTCAATTGACACATAAAAAATTACCCCATCATTGGTGAGTAATTTAACTCGATACCCTGGATGTCCGTTGACATTAGCTGATTGTACTTTTAACACTTTGCCTGAATAACTGCGTTTGGCTATTTGAATGGCTTGTTGTGAACTGGTCACGACTAAATTATTGTCTTGGCGATTATTTTTAGGGCCTGGGACAAGCTGTAACCCAGCGGATGAACTTAATGCAGACACCAGCGAAGTACCAGCAAAGCTGGGTGATGACATTACTAATATTAAGCCTAATAGAGTGGCACTGAGCTTGAGCATACGCTGCATTGTATTAATCCTAATAACCTCATTATTACTAGTGTAAAAGATCCCTTTTTATATAGAAACATCTACTTATAACTCAACTCAGTATAAGAGAAGTGATAAGTCGATATAAACCGCTTTATTTCAAACTAACCAATGTCTGAATGTTTTGTCAGTACAGTATACGGGGTAACAGATGAACATTAACTGAATAACAAGTATTAGCAGCCTTATTGGGTATTAAATAATGCTGCGGAGTTGATGTTCAGCTTGTGTTCATTTTAAGTGGGCTTTAATGATTGCAACATTTACGGTTGTGAGGAATAACCATGAAACAACATTCAAATAAGATGCTCAACATAGCCCCAAGTCGTAAACAGTTTCAGTTGGGATTAAGCTTATGTGTTGCTTGTGCGTTAGGGCTAAGTTCAAGTGCGGCATTCAGTGCTGAAGAGTCTACTAGTCAAGTGAGTGGTGCCTTTAGTCAAGCGCGCCAACTTGATACCTCTGCAATCATTTCAGACACTGAAACTCAACAGCGAGTAGCAGAGCTACATCAACAAGCAATGGTGTTATCTGGTCGTGCGGCGACGACTCAAAAAGTGACTCGTGAACAAATGATGGCTTTACATCAAAAAGAGGCTGCGACTAAAGAAAGCCAACAACAGCGGGTTTTAGCTCAGCAAAATCAGGTGGTTTACTATGACTTCTCGTTCTATGGTGCCGACTCTTTTTTACTTGAAGACAACGATTACGACGGTTTTTATCAAACGTTTAGTGTGATCTTTGATGCTGATATTAATAGTAGTGCCGGTGATATTCAAAGTGATGTATTTGCTGAGCTGTATTTAAGTCAAGACGGTGGCCCTTGGATTCATTATTATTCGACTGACGTTTTTAGTTTGTATTCTAATTCTAGCGATGATGATTATGAAGTGATGACGACCTTGGCTAGTGGTTATCAAACCGATCATTATGATGTATTAATAGATTTGTATGAGTTGGGCTATGGCGACCCCGTGGCAACGGTGAGTAGCGACAACGCGAATCATCTTTATGCTTTACCACTTGAAAGTAGTGATCGTGATACTGTTTATGTTGAAGAGGTGTATATCGAAACTGAGCATTCTGGCGGGGCTTTATCTTGGTTAAGTTTTGGCTTGCTTGGGAGCTTTGCTTGGTTTCGTCGATTTTATATGAACAAAAAATAACGCAATGATTGAATTTATCTAAGGTAGAATCGAGGTTTTTGATATTGTTAGTTTTTATTTATCATCAAGAATAAGTCATTCAATCTCTGTTTGGAGTAATAACGTTATTCCATGTCTTAATCCAAACTGAGGTTATTTAGGAGTGTGTATGCTAGTTAAGTTAAAAACATCGTTGTTATGCGGTTCATTAATGGGGGCGACACTGTTGTTGTCTGGTTGTCAATTACCTAACCCTTATACAGGCGAATCAGAAAATGCCAAAGCGACCAATGGTGCAATTATAGGTGCAATTGGCGGTGCAGTTATTGGTGTGGCCTCATCAAGTAAAAGCGATCGCGGTAAAGGTGCGTTAATTGGTGCTGCATCAGGTGCTGCTGTCGGTGGCGGTATTGGTTATTATATGGATGTGCAAGAGGCTGAGTTACGTAAACAACTTAGTTCAACGGGTGTGAGTGTGACTCGAAACGGTGACACTATTGTATTGAATATGCCCAATGAAGTGACCTTTGCCGTTGATCAAACCGTCTTAAGTTCACGCGCTAAATCAGTATTAAACAGTGTGGTATTAGTTGCCAAAGAATATGATGATACTCGCTTAAACGTGATTGGTTATACCGACAGTTCGGGTTCTGACTCTTACAACCTGCGTTTATCGCAAGTACGAGCAAGTGAAGTTGCCCAGTATCTTACGAGCCAAAACATCAGTGGTTCACGCGTATCGTCTACTGGTATGGGTGAGTCTAGCCCAATTGCAAGCAATGCTACTGCAAGTGGTCGTGCTCAAAATCGCCGCGTAGAAATAGTGCTAACGCCTATAGGTAAGTAATATTTTAAGGTGATTCAAGGCAAAAATGGCACTAAGTGATTGATTCACTTAGTGCCATTTTTTATGATTATATTTGCTTGTTAACCCGTCTATGTAGCGTGTTTACCACGACTTATCATAACTATTTAGTTATTTAACTATTGAGGCTATGTTGCCTTGTGCAAGTTGAGTGTTAATTTCATCCCCCGATTTTACATTAGCAATATCAAATAATACTTTGCCATTGTTGTCTTTCGTTATTGAATAACCACGACTTAATGTGGCCAACGGACTCACAGTGTCAAGCTGATGTGCAGCGTTAGTCAGTTTTTGTTCTGATTGCGTCAATTTATGCTGTATTACATCAACCAAACGAGTTTGCAGGTATGACAATCGATTCGTTTCTAGGGTTAGAGTATTAATCGGCGATCGTTGCTGTAAGCGATTATGTAATTGCTGGTGGCGTAAAGTTAACCGGCTGAGCTTATGCTGTAAGGCATTTTCTAAACGCATTTGTATTTCATCAAAACGTTGTTCAAATTGCTGCAGTTTACGTTGTGGCTCATGGCGTTGCAGTTGATGGGATAACTGAGTTAAGCGTCCATACTGCTGTAATTGGTAATGTTTCATGCCTTGTTGCATACGCGATAACAACAATGCCAATTTTTCTGCTTTATTGCCTTTGTCTTTTGACAATAACTCTGCACCTGCGGACGGTGTTGGCGTGCGAACATCGGCAACATAGTCACTAATGGTGGTATCAATTTCATGACCAACAGCACTGACAACCGGTAAGGCGCTATTATAAATAGCATGGGCTAAATGTTCGCTGTTGAAACACCATAAATCCTCTAACGAACCGCCTCCACGGGTAAGCAGCAGAACATCAACTTCCATGCGTTGGTTTGCAGCAACAATCGCTTGGCAGATTAATTGGCTGGCCGTGGCACCTTGTACTTGAGTGGGGTACACAATCACTTCGATAGAGGGATCTCGACGTGCTAATACATGCAATATGTCTCGTAGTGCTGCGCCTGTTGCCGATGTAATGACCCCAATTCGTTGGATATTGGTTGGAATAGGGCGTTTGGTTTCTAGTGCAAATAAGCCTTCAGCGGCCAATTTTAGTTTTAATGCTTCAAATTCTTGTGCCAGTAGTCCGTCACCTGCAGGTAACATTGACTCAAGTAGTAGTTGATAATCGCCACGAGGTTCGTAAACGCTGATGGAACCTTTAATTAACACCTGTTGACCATTGATGGGTTTAAAGCGAACAGATTGATTACGGCCCTTAAACATGGCACAACGAACCTGTGAATGAGCGTCTTTTAAAGTGAGATACCAATGCCCAGAGCTGGGTGCCGAAAAGTTTGATATTTCACCATTTAGCCAAATTTTACCGATTTGACCTTCAAGAATATGCCTCACTTCGCTATTTAATTGCGACACACTGTAAACATTGTTTTTTGTGGCACTCATGAGAGTTCTCATTCTAACGTTAATAAAAATCTATTTTCCATTTACCAACAGCAATATGCAAGGTATAATCTCGCCGCAATATTTCACCTCAAATCCTACTTACTAGGGAGATGTTGCCATGTTACGTTTACTGAAAGATGCACTAACCTTTGATGATGTGTTGTTGGTTCCTGCCCACTCGACCGTACTCCCTAATACCGCAGTTCTTAAAACTCGTTTAACGAACAAAATCGAATTAAATATTCCACTTGTGTCTGCCGCTATGGACACTGTGACTGAATCTCGTCTTGCGATTGCGATGGCGCAGGAAGGTGGTTTAGGGTTTGTTCATAAAAACATGAGTATTGAGCAACAAGCCGAAGAAGTCCGTAAAGTTAAAAGTTATGAAGCCGGTATTGTTCAAGACCCCGTTACTGTTACCCCCGCCACCAGCCTTACTGATTTACGTTTATTAACTGAACGTAACGGTTTTGCCGGTTACCCCGTGGTAAATGACGCACACGAGCTTGTGGGTATTATTACGGGGCGTGACGTGCGGTTTGTGACGGACTGGAGCAAAACGGTTGCCGACATGATGACGCCCAAAGATCGTCTCGTCACCGTGACGGAAGGCACTAAATTAGATGAAGTGCAAAAGTTAATGCATTCTCATCGTATTGAAAAAATCTTAGTGGTTGACAGCAACTTTAAACTTAAAGGTCTCGTCACTGTTAAAGATTTCGAAAAAGCGGAACGCAAGCCAAACGCATGTAAAGACGAATTAGGTCGTTTACGTGTTGGCGCAGCAGTCGGCGCAGGTCCTGGCAATGAAGAACGTGTTGACGCGCTCGTAAAAGCCGGTGTTGACGTGTTATTGATAGACTCATCGCATGGTCACTCAGAAGGCGTATTACAGCGCATTCGTGACACCAGAGCAAAATACCCTGACTTACAAATTGTGGGTGGCAACGTTGCCACTGCATCTGGCGCACTTGCGCTAGTTGAAGCGGGCGTTAACGCCGTTAAAGTGGGTATTGGCCCAGGTTCAATTTGTACTACTCGTATTGTAACGGGTGTTGGTGTGCCACAAATTACTGCGGTATCAGACGCTGCAGAAGCGGTTCTAGCGTTAGGCATTCCAGTGATTGCTGATGGCGGTATTCGTTTTTCTGGCGACTTAGCCAAAGCATTAGCCGCAGGTGCATCATGTATCATGGCGGGTTCTATGTTTGCTGGTACTGAAGAAGCCCCTGGTGAAACTGAACTTTACCAAGGCCGAGCTTATAAGTCATACCGTGGCATGGGATCGCTAGGCGCAATGGGCCAAACTCAAGGTTCATCTGATCGTTACTTCCAAAGTGACAACGCTGCAGACAAACTAGTGCCTGAAGGGGTTGAAGGCCGTGTGCCTTACAAAGGTAAGTTGAAAGAAATTATTCACCAACACATGGGCGGTTTGCGTTCATGCATGGGCTTAACGGGCTGCGCTACCATTAAAGAGTTAAATGAAAAAGCGCAGTTTGTAAGAGTGACTTCAGCAGGTATGGGTGAGTCACACGTACATGACGTGACCATTACCAAAGAAGCACCAAACTATCGTTCATAATTACTGTAAGGGCGACATTATGTCGCCCTTGTTTATTAGCGCTAATGTGCCCGCATCAGTTGGATGCGAGTTATTACACTTAATTAATATGTAAAGGTTATTCATGAGTAATATTCACGATCATAAGATTCTAATCCTCGATTTTGGTTCTCAGTACACTCAACTTATTGCGCGTCGTATCCGTGAAATTGGTGTGTATTGTGAGTTATGGGCGTGGGATGTGAGCGAAGCGCAAATTCGTGAGTTTGCCCCAAATGGAATTATTTTAGCTGGTGGCCCTGAAAGTGTTACTGCAGATAATTCCCCTCGGGCACCTGAATATGTGTTTACTGCCGGAGTACCTGTTTTAGGTATTTGTTACGGCATGCAAACCATGTCAGAACAGCTTGGTGGCAAAGTGATTCAAGGCGTGGGTGAAGGTGAGTTTGGTTACGCACAAATTGAATTACAAACCCCATCAGCCTTGTTTAAAAGCATTGAAGATGCCGTAAGCGCAGAAGGTAAACCATTGCTTGATGTGTGGATGAGCCATGGTGATAAAGTGTCGGCAATCCCTGAAGGCTTTGTGACTGTTGCAAAAACCTCAACTTGCCCTTTTGCGGCGATGGCCAATGAAGAGAAAGGTTTCTATGGTGTACAGTTTCACCCTGAAGTGACCCACACTCGCCAAGGTCAGCGTATGCTAGAGCATTTCGCGCTAGACATTTGTGGTTGTGAGGCTAATTGGAAACCATCATCAATTATTGAAGATGCCATTGAGCGTTTGAAAGAACAAATTGGTGATGATGAAGTCATTCTTGGTTTATCTGGTGGCGTAGATTCATCTGTTGTGGCGATGTTATTACACCGCGCGATTGGCGATAAACTCACCTGTGTGTTTGTTGATAACGGCTTATTGCGTTTGAACGAAGCCGATCAAGTGTTAGAAATGTTTGGCGATCATTTTGGGCTTAATATTGTCCATGTTGATGCTGAAAACCGTTTCTTAGATGCGATGGCTGGTGAGGCAGAACCTGAAGCTAAACGTAAAATCATTGGTCGTGTGTTTGTAGAAATTTTCGATGAAGAATCAAAAAAATGTGTTAATGCTAAATGGTTAGCGCAAGGGACTATTTACCCTGACGTAATTGAATCAGCAGGCAGTGCTACGGGTAAAGCCCATGTCATTAAGTCGCACCACAATGTTGGCGGTTTACCTGACGACATGGATCTTGGCTTAGTTGAACCGCTGCGTGAGTTATTTAAAGATGAAGTGCGTAAAATTGGTTTAGAGTTAGGTCTGCCGTATAACATGCTTTATCGTCATCCGTTCCCTGGGCCTGGTCTAGGTGTGCGTGTACTGGGTGAAGTGAAAAAAGAATATTGTGATTTACTTCGTAGCGCCGATGCGATTTTTATTGAAGAACTGCATAAAGCTGATTTATATAATAAAGTTAGCCAAGCCTTTACGGTGTTTTTACCGGTTCGTTCGGTAGGCGTAATGGGTGATGGCCGTAAATATGATTGGGTTGTATCGCTGCGTGCGGTAGAAACCATCGACTTTATGACTGCACATTGGGCCCATTTACCATATGATTTCTTAGGTCGCGTTTCTAACCGGATTATCAATGAAGTCGATGGTATTTCACGTGTGGTTTATGATATTTCAGGTAAGCCACCAGCAACAATCGAATGGGAGTAACCCAGTAGGGGGTAACCCTAGTTTGATTTAAAAAAGACGCTGCGGCGTCTTTTTTATTTGCTAGAATACTGAGCATAACAATTACCTAGGTTAATAGCGTGACAGATATTCCAAAGACACCCGTTTCACCAGCTGCTAGCTCATTAGTTAATACCGCGAATGGAGCCGTTAACGAAATTCAGTGTGCAATTGATGAAAAGTGGATGCGGTTAGCAATACAGCTTGCTGAACAAGCAGAACTTAAAGGCGAAGTTCCTGTGGGGGCCGTGTTGGTTAAAGACGATGTGATGATAGCCAGTGGTTTTAATCTGAGTATTTTACATCATGATCCAACAGCCCATGCTGAGATGGAGTGTATTCGCCAAGCTGGTAAGGTGTTAGAGAATTATCGTATGCTCGACACCACTTTATATGTCACCTTAGAACCCTGCACTATGTGTGCTGGAGCCATGGTGCACAGCCGTATTGCACGGGTCGTTTATGGCGCAGATGATTTAAAAACCGGCGCGGCGGGTAGTGTGATTGATTTGCTGCGACACCCAGCTTCTAATCACCAACTTGAAGTCTCTTCAGGGGTGTTGGCTGATGAGTGTGGGGCGCAATTAAGTGCGTTTTTTAAGCGTCGTCGAGCCGAAAAAAAAGCTCTCAAGGCGCTGGCAAAAAGACAGACTGATTGAGAGCTTTAATATACTGTAACTGTGTTGGTTTAATTGATATTCTATGATGATTAGAAGATTAAGTATTTGTTTCCGTCAGTAAAAAATGTGCTCGTATGCGATTTCGAATGCGGTTTTTGTGCACTTTAAGCATGACACGACGACGTGACATGGTGTTGCTTATCGATCTTCTTCTCATAGCGTGAGCCCTTAATATTGGCCAACCTTACCAAGGTTGTTGGTAAATAACATGTGTAAGCATGCTTTATAACGGTATAGATAAAGCTTATATTACCTGATTTTTATGACGATTATCATATAGCATGCTAGCGATAGTCCATCGGGAATAAATATTATTCTGCTGAAACTCGTACATCGGCGTTGTCTTCTTCCGCAATGACTTCAATTTGTTCGTTATCTTCGATAACTTCCATCTTTTTGGTTTGATTATCGACCCAAACTAAGGTGTCGTAGTATCGACGAATGCTGTCTACATAATGCACAGCTTCACTGCCGCGAGCATAGCCATAACGTGTCTGTTTATAGTATTTAGATTGTTGTAGTAAAGGCAAAACTTTTTTAACATCACGCCATGCGCTGGGATCCATTTCCATTGATTCCGTTAATCTACGTGCGTCTTCCACATGACCTAAGCCTATATTGTATGAGGCTAACGCAAACCAAATTCTCTGGGCTTCAGGGATAGAATCTGGCAATCTTTCCATCATGTCTTTTAAATAAAATGCACCACCACGAATACTTTGTTCTGCATCTAAGCGATTATCTACCCCGACATAACTTGCAGTGGGTTGGGTTAGCATCATCATGCCTCTAACACCTGTCGGCGAACGGGCGCTGGGGTTCCAATGTGATTCTTGGTAGCTAGCGGCGGCCAATTTACGCCAGTCTAATTCTCCTGAATACTGCTCGAAAAAACTGCGATATTCAGGGAGAATGTTATCAATGGCGCGAATAAAGGCGCGGGTATCGACATAATCAAAGCGTTTAACATGACCAAAATATTTTTCGTTTAAATGCTCAAGTGTTCCCGCGCGTCTTTCTTTATGCCAAAAGGCTAACAGTTTGCTCATTAAACGATCGCTGTTATTCGGCGGTAAAAGCCACACGACTTCGACTTTTTCTTCTAAAATCATTCCCGCGCGCAGTTCGGGTAAAAAACGTTGATTGATCAATAAACTATTTGAATCTGAGATTGTGTAGTTAAGCTCACCGTTGGCAATTAATGCAAACAGTTCTTCATTGTCTTTGTCGTTCACCTGATTCCACATCAACTCTGGATAGTCTTTTTGTAATTTAGTTAAGGTGTTAACCGAAGAAGAGTTTGCCATGACAGTGATTTCGCCCGACAGCGTGCTAATGTCTTTCGGTTCTGGCGTACCTTCTTTATACACCAACACTTGATTGACTTTATATAAGGTCGGCCCGAGCTTAAATTGTTGGCTGCGGTTTGGGGTTTTGGCGATACCTGCAGCAATGATATCTATTTTATTTTCTTTTAATGCGGCGAATAATTGCTTGCGATTTGTGTACGGGATCATCTCTAACGGGACGGCCAAATAATCAGCAAAGCGCTGCGCCATTTCAAAATCAAAGCCACTTTCGCCCAGTTCAGAATTAAGATAAATCTGTGGGCCGTACAAGGTCCCTACCTTTAATACGGTACGCTTAGGTGCAGGCGCAGCTATATCAACTTGTTGAATATCAACAGGTTGGCAAGCGGATAGTATCCCGCAGAGCAAAATTAACAATAAGCTTTTGATCATATTTATTAGTTGGTTATCTTTAGTTGTTTCGTCAAATCTCATATGAGTAATGTGTCAGAAACGAATGTAATACCGATTGAATAGCCTTTAAATATGTAGGGGGTAAGGGGCTTTTTTTGCTTACTTTATCAGGAGTTTTCCTAAACGCCTATAGTTGTACGAATAACGCTCATATTATGGTTTTTTTTTGTTCGATATAAAGTTGTCATCAACGAAATACGACCGAGGCTTCTTTATCATCCGAGGTCAGTGTTTTCGACACCTTTTTCCTGCATTTTCGCTTACTCATATTGCATAACGATACCTCATTCGTTCTGTGTTGAATCACAGCTAACAGATTCATCATGAAAGATAAACGGGTCAACAATAATGCTAGATATTTTTGCTATAAGGAAACACTGTTTTCACCCGTGCTTAAAGGTGATTTGTAGTGTGCAATTCCCTATAATAGCGCCAATTCTGACCCTGCTATTATATTATAAGGTGAATAGACGTGATTGAGATCATTCGCGGAGCCCCAGCACTATCTGCATTTAGAGTTCAAAAACTCATGGAGGCTTGCGAAAACGCAGCCATTCCAGTATCTCAAATTTATGCTGAGTATGTTCATTTAGCTAATTTGAGCGAACCACTAGATGATAATGAGCGCCTTCAGTTAGAAACCATTCTTACCTACGGACCGGCTATCGAGTCCCACGCCCCACAAGGTACATTGTTATTTGTCACACCTCGTTCTGGCACCATTTCTCCTTGGTCTTCTAAAGCAACAGACATCGCCCATAACTGTGGTTTAGGTAAGGTTAAGCGTCTTGAACGTGGTATTGCTTACTATGTTGAGGCTTCAGCATTAACCGCCGCCCAACAAAAACAACTGCAAGGTTTGTTACACGACCGCATGGTTGAAGTCATTTTGCCAGCATTTAAAGATGCAGAAGTGTTATTTGCTCACACTGAACCCGCTAAGTTTAGTAGTGTGAATATTCTGGCTGAAGGTCGTCGCGCATTAGAAGTGGCTAACGTGAAGTTAGGCTTGGCACTTGCAGATGATGAAATTGACTATTTAGTTGAAAACTTTGTTCGTTTAAAGCGCAACCCAAACGACATTGAATTAATGATGTTTGCTCAAGCAAACTCAGAACATTGCCGCCACAAAATATTTAATGCTGATTGGACAATCGATGGCGAAGTACAGGCAAAGTCATTGTTCAAAATGATTAAAAACACTTTCGAAATGACACCTGATTACGTGTTATCGGCTTACAAAGATAATGCCGCGGTGATGACGGGTTCTGTTGCGGGTCGTTTTTTCCCTGATCCCGATGGTGTTTATCACTATCACACTGAACCAATGCACGTGTTGATGAAAGTTGAAACGCACAACCATCCTACCGCCATTAGCCCTTATCCTGGTGCGGCTACAGGCTCTGGTGGTGAAATTCGCGATGAAGGTGCCACTGGTCGAGGCTCTAAACCTAAAGCGGGCTTATCTGGTTTTACCGTTTCTAACTTAAAAATCCCTGGCTTTGTACAACCCTGGGAAGCTGATTACGGTAAGCCAGACCGTATTGTCACACCATTAGAAATTATGCTCGAAGGGCCACTTGGTGGTGCCGCATTTAATAATGAGTTTGGTCGCCCAGCGTTAACCGGCTATTTCCGTACATACGAGCAATTAGTCTCTAGTCATAATGGTGTTGAAGTTCGTGGTTATCATAAGCCAATCATGATTGCTGGTGGCTTAGGTAATATCCGTGAAGAACATGTTCAGAAAGGCGAAATTACCGTGGGCGCTAAGCTTATTGTGCTTGGCGGACCTGCAATGAACATTGGTTTAGGTGGTGGTGCAGCATCTTCTATGGCGTCTGGTCAGTCTAGCGAAGATTTAGATTTTGCATCGGTACAACGTGAGAATCCAGAAATGGAACGCCGTTGCCAAGAAGTGATCGACCGTTGCTGGCAATTAGGTGACACCAATCCTATTCAATTTATTCACGATGTGGGTGCGGGTGGATTATCAAATGCATTCCCTGAGTTAGTGAATGATGCCGATCGTGGTGGGGTATTCAATTTACGTAATGTTCCTTCAGACGAGCCTGGTATGAGCCCGCTTGAAATTTGGTGTAATGAATCACAAGAACGTTATGTATTATCGGTTGCACCAGAGAACTTACAACAGTTTGCTGATATTTGTGCCCGTGAACGCGCGCCATTTGCGGTTGTTGGTGAAGCAACCGCAGAAATGCATTTAACCCTTGCCGACAGCCATTTTAACAACAAGCCGATTGATTTACCGCTTGAAGTTTTGTTAGGTAAAGCACCTAAAATGAGCCGTGATGTGGTGACTTCCCAAGCGGTATCGCCAGCGTTAGATCAAACTAAAATTGATTTAAAAGATGCCGTTAAGCGCATTTTAACCTTGCCAACCGTGGCAGACAAAACCTTCCTTATCACCATTGGTGACCGTTCCGTTACGGGGTTAGTGAATCGCGACCAAATGGTTGGCCCATGGCAGGTGCCTGTTGCTGATTGTGCGGTTACCGCATCAAGTTATGACAGTTACTGCGGTGAAGCGATGTCGATGGGTGAGCGTACTCCGTTAGCTTTACTCAACTTTGACGCCTCTGCCCGTATGGCGGTTGCTGAATCGATTATGAACATTGCTGGTACTGATATTGGCTCGTTCAAGCGTATTAAATTGTCTGCTAACTGGATGTCGCCAGCGGGTCATCCAGGTGAAGATGCCGGTTTATATCAAGCCGTTAAAGCGATTGGTGAAGACCTTTGTCCAGAACTTGGTATTACGATTCCGGTTGGTAAAGACTCCATGTCGATGAAAACTGCATGGGAAGATGATGGCACTCAAAAAACCGTTACTTCACCTATGTCGTTAGTTATCACCGCCTTTGGTGTGGTGCAAGACATTCGTAAAACGGTAACGCCAGAACTTCGCGGTGATAAAGGTGACAGCGCATTATTAATGCTGGACCTCAGTAATGGCCAAAATCGTTTAGGCGGTTCTTGTTTAGCCCAGGTTTACAGTGAACTAGGTGATATCGCACCCACTTTAGATAAAACCGCTAACTTGGCTGGTTTCTTTGAAGTGATGCAGCAGCTAGTCGCTGAACAAGCCGTTATGGCTTATCACGATCGCAGTGACGGTGGCTTATTTACCACTTTAGTGGAAATGGCATTTGCTGGTAATACAGGGTTAGCGATTGATTTAGCTAGCTTGAATGGTACTGATTTAGAACGTTTATTTAACGAAGAGCTTGGTGCTGTAATTCAAGTCAGAGCAGCCGACGCTATCGCCATTGCCACACAATTTGAGGCTAAAGGCGTAACATGTAATCACATTGGTGGCTTACATGCGGCAGATAACATTAGTATTAACGATGGCGAGCGAGTGATGTTTGCTGATAGCCGCACGGCATTACGCACTTTGTGGTCAGAAACCACTTATCGCATGCAAGCGCTGCGTGATAACCCACAATGTGCGAAAGAAGAGTTTGAGCTTAAGCAACAAGCAGATGCACCAGGCTTAACAGTCAAGTTAGGATTTAATCCAAGTGAAGATGTGGCCGCACCTTATATTCTTAAAGGTGCAGCACCTAAAATGGCTATTTTACGTGAGCAGGGTGTTAACTCCCATGTTGAAATGGCAGCCGCTTTTGACCGAGCTGGTTTTGAAAGCCGCGACGTGCACATGTCAGACATTTTATCTGGACGAATTAGTTTAGAAGAATTCCAAGGCCTTGTGGCTTGCGGTGGTTTTTCATACGGTGACGTACTCGGTGCTGGTGAAGGTTGGGCGAAATCGATACTGTTTAATGATCGTGCCCGCGATGAGTTTAGTCGCTTTTTTGAACGCGATTCAAGCATTGCGCTTGGAGTATGTAATGGTTGCCAGATGTTGTCTAACTTGAAACAAATTATTCCAGGTAGCGAGCATTGGCCGCATTTTGTGCGTAACCGTTCAGAGCGTTTTGAAGCGCGATTCAGTTTGGTTGAAGTGCAGCAAACACCGTCGGTATTCTTTGAAGGTATGGTCGGTTCGCGTATGCCTATTGCCGTCTCCCACGGAGAAGGTTTGGCCGAATTTGCCAATGCACAAGCATTAGCAAATGCAGAAGCATCAGGCACTATTGCGCTGCGTTATGTTGATGGCCATGGTCAAATTGCAACTCAGTACCCAGAAAACCCAAATGGTTCTGCTAATGGGTTAACCGGTATTTGTACTACCGATGGTCGTGTAACAATTATGATGCCGCACCCTGAGCGCGTATTTAGAACCGTTGCCAACTCGTGGCACCCAGAAAGTTGGGGTGAAGACAGCCCATGGATGCGCATGTTCCGTAATGCACGAGTGAAGATCGGTTAATCCCAAAATCACTTAGAATAAAATGTAAAAAGGTGGCTCAACAGAGCCACCTTTTTTATTGCTTATACAAACGCCATTAATGTGCTGTTCAGTCTGAGTTGATCCCAAGGGTTGGTTTTGCACTGTCTATTAGCTTAATACGATGTTGACGTATAATACCAATCTCATTAAATATCTGGTCAGTTCAGAGTCTCTCAGGTTTTTCAATTCAAGGCACATTGATCTAGAAATGGTTGTTGCCTTTTAAATCGATGTAACACAGAAGTGGAATACCTGAGAGATTCCATTCTGGCGGGTTTCAAAGTCCTTTATGCTTCGTTAGATGCTTTCAAAATACGACTGC
>NZ_JBSQBN010000198.1:0-4421 GCF_053850585.1 Shewanella sp. A22 | reverse complement strand
GGAATACCTGAGAGACGCCATTCTGGCGGGTTTCAAAGTCCTTTATGCTTCGTTAGATGCTTTCAAAATACGACGGCATGGTCTATTTTTTTCCATAAAAAATAAGACATTCCCACCATCCATGGCGTTCAGATGCTGGAGGTATAGTAACGCAGGAGCTTGTTACCGAGGATCACTATTCGCTTCAATCATCTGCCTTGCTTACAGCACTTTGAACGCCCGCTGAAAGATCACATATTTAATAGGATTGGTATTATTAAATTAAGCCTTAAAATATAAAGCTAACTATCGTCAAGGCGTTAATTGGCGCTAAATCGTTACGCGAAGGTATCTATATTATGACCACTGTTACCTATCGGCTGAGGTGCCGGTGGTTGTGAAGCCTCAATTAGCTGCACGGCCATTTGGCCTTCAACTTCTTGTTGCTCTATCGCCATTACTGCGATTTTTAAACTGCTGCCTGAATCAATCGTAGTGGGCATTGAAGAGGGTGAGTTAACACTGAGTGACATGGTTTAACCTCAATATAAAATTGAATGGAATGCTTATACTATGCTATCGGCCGAAAATGGAAGTACTTGATTCATTTTAGTCTAAAACGACTTGGATTAGTCTTTTTGATTATAGGTTGTGCACAACCAATGTTATCATTGGCCCATAATGTTGGTTAGTGGAGTAAAGCCTAATGTCTGTTGATGCACCTATTGAGTCGCACATGTCTGTTGTATCGAGTCCGTTAGCACTTGAGAATCAGGTTTGCTTTTCGTTATACAGTGCCGCTAATGCGATGATCCGTGCATATCGGCCATTACTTGACGAGATATCGCTGACTTATCCACAATATTTGGTGATGATGGTGCTTTGGAAAGAGCCTGGGATCAGTGTTAAAACGTTAGGTGAAAAATTACACCTTGATTCTGGAACCCTAACCCCATTGTTGAAACGTCTTGAAAGTAAACGTTTAGTTACCCGCGGGCGTAGTGAATTAGATGAGCGTGTGCGTGTGTTACATGTCACAGAGGAAGGCCAAAAACTTTATCAACACGCCTTGAGTATACCGGAGCAAATGCGCTGTAAAGTTGGCGGGAGTATTGAAGACTTGCAACAGTTAAAACAATTGTGCGACCAAGCATTTACCATGCTTAATTCTGGTGAGGCAAGTAGTTGTGAAATGTGATTATTTTGAGCGTGGTGATTGTTTATCATGCCGTAATATTCAACTACCAATGGTTGAACAAGTCAGTGTAAAGCAACAATTGTTAATGAATTTGTTTCGCGATATACCCGTTAAACAATGGTTAGCACCAGTGTTGAGTGCAGAGTCTGGATTTCGTAATAAAGCTAAAATGGTGGTTCTTGGTGCTGCACACCAACCTATTTTAGGGATCGTTAATCCGCAAGGAGAACCGATCAGTTTATGTGATTGCTCATTATATCCTCAAGATATGCAATTATTGTTGCATCGTTTAGAGCGATTCGTACAGCAGGCTGGCTTACCCCCTTATCGTGTCGATAAGGGGAAAGGTGAGTTAAAGTTTATCTTACTTACACGTAGTCAAAGCAGCGGACAGTTTATGCTACGCTTTGTATTACGTAGCGAACAAGCCATTGGCAGAATTGAACGTGAACTCCCGCAGTTATTGTTAGATTTTCCTAAAATCGTTCTGGTTTCAGTTAATATTCAGCCAATTCACATGGCGATTCTAGAGGGCGAAAAGGAAATATTTCTAACAGAAACCACACGGTTAGAAGAGCAATTTAATGACGTGCCGTTATTTATACGGCCCAAAAGCTTTTTTCAAACTAACCCGGATGTTGCCGCGCAGTTATATCAGGTTGCTAGGGAGTGGGTGACAGAGTTTACGCCAGATTATATTTGGGATTTATTTTGTGGTGTCGGTGGTTTTGGGTTGCATTGTGCTAACGATCATACTCGTTTAACGGGCATTGAAATTGAATCTGAAGCGATAGAGTGTGCCATTTTATCTGCCACCAAGTTAGGGCTAACACAAGTCGATTTTAGTGCCCTTGATTCAACTCACTTTGCTCAAGGACAAACAGCACAGGATAAACCCGATCTGATTATTGTAAACCCACCGCGACGTGGATTAGGCAAATCACTATGTCATTCATTAAGTGAGTTTTCTCCCAAAGCAATTGTATATTCTAGCTGTAATCCGTACACCTTAATACGTGATTTGGCGTGCATTACGGGTTACGAGGTTCGTAAAGTTCAAATGTTCGACATGTTTCCTCATACTGATCATTTTGAAGTTTTAGTGATGTTAGTGCAAGTTAAGTGAGCAAAGCTGTAATGGGGCCGTTTGGGTAATCATAAAAATGTCATATTAATGTCATAGCATTGTTTATCAACATAAAAAGGTATCAGGACTATGTGGCAAATATTCAGTCGCTTTTTAGCATTAGGATTAATAAGCTTTGGCGGTCCTGCCGCACACATTGGCTACTTTAGAAAAGCATTTGTGGATGAATTGCAGTGGCTCGACGGCAAACAATACGCTAGTTTTGTGGCTCTCAGCCAGTTTATGCCTGGACCTGGTTCAAGTCAGGTCGGTTTTGCTATTGGTTACCATCGTGGTGGGGTTTTGGGTGGAGTAGCAGCCTTTTTAGGGTTTACGTTACCGTCTTTTTTATTGTTGTTCTTATTTGCTGTTACCAGTGCACATTGGCTGGAATTACCCGCTGTTACTGGGGCTATTCATGGCTTAAAATTATTGGCTGTAGTGGTCGTTGCCGATGTAACCTTGTCTATGTTCACCCAATTCTGTAACCGAAAAACCGCTAAAACACTAATGGCTGCCACGGCAGTCGCGCTGTTGTTAATGCCTTCATTAATGATGCAAATGATAATGTTAGTGGTGGCCGCCTCCGTTGGGGTTATGCTAATGACTCGAGGCGATAGTATTACACCAGAAACGCCAACGATTGAGCTTAATTATGGTTGGTTAGCGTTATTTATTATTGGGTTGGCATCGTCATTTTATTTTATTAATCAACCAGACAGCTTAGGGCAAATTTTTGCAAAATTTTTCCAAGTCGGGAGTTTGGTGTTTGGTGGCGGACACGTGGTGCTGCCTTTACTTGAAACCAGCGTGGGTGAATACATGACCCCAGACCGTTTTTTAACGGGGTATGCGCTCGCACAAGCCATTCCTGGCCCCATGTTTACGTTAGCCACTTTTTTAGGCGCTGATTTATGGTTAGAGTCACCTATTCTGGGGGCATTAGTGGCCACATTGGCTATTTTTATTCCAGGATTTTTATTAATGCTGGTGGGGTTAAAAAGTTGGCATGCAATTAGTCAGCGCCCTGCTATCACAGGTGCAATAGCTGGTGTCAATGCCGCTGTTGTTGGGCTGTTGCTTGCTGCATTGTATCAACCTGTTTTTACCAGTGCGGTGGTCATGCCGCTGGATATGGCTTTAGTGATTATTGGTTTTAGTTTATTAAAAGTGTGGCAACCCAGTCTTGTATGGTTAGTCATAGGTTTTGCAGTTTTTGGAAGTGCAATATCAATGTAGTCAAAATGTGCAGAAGCTATTTGTTTTTTGCGACATGTTTCACTTTATTGAGCGGTAATTGTTTGTTAACAAGTGTAAAGATCTATAATAAATAGACAATTATACTGTATAAATCATTACCTCAAAAAAGGCCTGCCATTATGCTGAGTTCTTCACTGCGCAATAAATTACTGGGATTAGCATTGATCCCCATTTCGTTGATCCTCACCGTGTTGCTGAGTCTTTTTTATGTAAATGAAAGCGCATCGTTGGCTAAAGATATTGAAAACTTTCGCAGTGAGTTAATTTCTGAGCGCCAAAATCAACTTAAAGAATCAGTACAGATTGCCCAAGGGGTTGTCGAGTATCAACTTGCTCTAGGTGACAAAGGAAATGTTAATGCTGCATTAAGGGATTTACGGTTTGGTAGCGCAGGGTATTTTTTTATATGGGATGATACCGGAACGAATATTTTGCTTCCGATAAAACCTGAGCTTGAAGGCCAAAATAAAATTGATTTAACCGACCCTAATGGCACTAAAATTGTGGTTGGATTATTAGATGCAGCAAAATCGGGCAGAGGAAGTTTTTCTTATTATTACCAAAAACCGGGTAGTAGTAAGTTGATTGAAAAACTCAGCTACTCGGTCATGATCCCCAATACTAACTGGATGTTAGGCTCTGGCGCTTATATTGATGATATTGATGAGTCCATTGCGGCTTATGAAACTCATAAAACGGAAGAGATGAATCAAAAAGCATTCCTGTCTTTGTTAATTGCATTAGGCCTTACCGGTGTAACGGCTTTTGTGGTGGTGGTGATAGCTCATAAAATGGTGGTGCCAATTCAAAATATGGCAACCTCACTCAATGATATTGCCAAAGGCGAAGGGGATTTAA
>NZ_JBSQBN010000197.1:0-4443 GCF_053850585.1 Shewanella sp. A22 | reverse complement strand
AGTTATAATTCATTGTTGTAAAAAAGCCAGTTTTGTTCTCGTTATGTAATCACAAAAATTCTCGGTTTTATCTCAAGGACAAACTTAGTTAATTGAATTGGTTGATTTTTGTTCATAAGTCATCTTTACATAAAGAGACCAAATCGTTCTCGGTTATTAAAATTCTCGGTTTCACCTAGCCAAAAGGGTGATTGATTCATGAAGGGTAAACTGATAAGTTACTAAAATTATTAATAATTAAGGTGGTATTAATGTTGGGTTTGGTGAGCTTCTCAGGATGTTTATCGGAATTCTCGCTAATACGCTGTTAGGTGTTTACGGAGGTTTTGTGCAAGTAGTCTATGAAAATGATTTAAATGACCTCATCGCTTTAAGCCATAATTGGATGGAAAATGATGAAGCGTTTAAGAAAAAGAAGTTTTGGAGTCTTTATGGTTCATCTCTTTTTATATTGTTAGCAGTTTCACTGTTGGCATATATTACTGATCAAAATAGTTTTTATGGTGGGGCTGTAGGTGGTGCTTTGGGGTCTTATTTATGGACACTTTATTGTTATAAAACCTATGCAAAAAAATCAGCTAAACAACTCCAACAAAAAGAAGTGTTTTGTAAACATACTTTAACTATTAGTTCATCTGGCGTTAGAGAGGAAACTGATAACTCAGACAATTATCAAGCTTGGGAGGCAATTAATAAGATTGCTTTTACAGATGATCATATATTTATTTATAACACACCGATTACTGCCCATATAATACCCAAAAGCATGGTTGGTGAAAATGACTTTGTAAAAATACAAAGCGAGATTAATGGTTTTAAAAACACCTAACAAGGGTTTTCAAGTCGGACAAATTACAGTTGCCTTTTTGTTCGTGCCTCACTTATTTTAGCCAACTGCAATTTGCCGCTTAAAACGGCGTTATGTGCCAAGGATGTAATGAAGCCTGAGAAACCTTCAATTATCGGAATGTCAGAGTTTGAGCCCTCTGCAAGATGTCCGAGATGTAATCTAATAATGTATCTAGGTAATAGGTGTCCTCACTGTGATCATTTATTAAGTCAGCCTGAACAAAAAGCTCAAAAAGAGTTTTGGGTTAAAACTAGAAATAAAGGTTATATACGTGGCTTTATATTTTTTACATTGGCAATATATGTGTTCTATTTATTGTTTAGCACATAACAAGAAAATGAAGTGGGACTAATTACAGCTGGCTGCCTCACTTCGTTCGTTATTTTAGCCAGCAATAATTAGCCCCTTATTTGGGCGTTATACGCAATTACCTTTTCGCCCTTTAGGAGTTAAAAATGGCAGGGAAAAAACCAAACTTTAAGAATAAGAAGTTCTACTACAGAAGAGCAAAATGGGATGATCAAGGTAAGCAATCACTTGAGTCACTTTTGATAGATGCTCATCAAGTGCTTGATACTGTAGGGAAAAGAACTTTTGAGGTTAGCTCTGGTGCTGAAATTAGGGGCGCGAGCTTTAAAGATGATGGCGGGTTATACCTTCAAATAGCCTCATATGTACCAGGTGAGTCAACCTCAATTATCGACAAGAGCAAACGAGCAAAACAATCAAACGTTACTGCACAGACCGCTCCTGACGGAAAGGACTATCTTGATGGTGAGGTTTTTGTTTATATCAAAGGTAATCACGTAATTTTATGTCCTTCTGGCGTTCGGGAAACCGTCGTTGAGACATATGTTTGGCACGTTTTAAGAGCTATTGAAAAGAAAGAAATTGCTAAGACGTTTGAGTTAGATAAAGTTGCAAAAACCAATAAGCTTCGAATGATCAAGGATGAAGGTGTTAAAGAAATTGATTTAAACACCTCACTTTATGAGGCTAGTTTGATCCATATGGATCAGAAAAACCCTAAAGTTTCTGGCTGGAAAAAAGCAATGGCGAATCAGCTTTCTGCCGTTTTCAGTAAAGATAAGGATTTAAAAGATATAACTGAAAAAGAAAACCTTAATGTTAAGGTTACTATCAAGTTTGACGGTATGGAAGCAAGACGAAATTCAAAAGACCCTGAATTCGGAAAGGCAGGCAAAAAGCGACTTGAAAAAACCGCTGAACAAGTTATTGCTGAATTTGATGAAGAGCATGAAAATGGTTTTGTCATTGTAACTGGTGCAGGCAATAGAATTACTTCTGATGAAATTCGTGTGTCTGACTCATTTAGAGTTGAAACTCTTGGGAAATCACTTAGTAAAAGCGCAGCTTGGACTAAGCTAAAAGAGTATCACGATAGACTAGATGCTGATGGTGTATTCAAGCAATGAGCAGAGAAATTGATAAAGATAAAATCAAACTGGCCATATGCCTTGTACTTTGGGGCGGTTTAGGCTCTTATTTTTGTCAACCTCTAATTCATGGCAATCAAGATGCAATAAACGTAATTGTTACAGTCTTTTCAATTCTTGCTGGTTTTTTGGTCGCAGTCATTACATTGGTTGGAGACCCCAAATCTTTGCCCGCTGGGGGCTGGCAGGTTGCAAGATTAGGTAGTGATTTAACATATAATCGTCTTATTCGGCATAAATGGTTATTTAAAGCATATTTAATAACTCTATTTTTGATATTTGTCTCCATTGTCATTAAAAATAAATACCCGACAGTTCAGTTAATCCTTGAGTACGGATATATGTTTTTTGCAACAATATCTTGTTTTCTTTCATTCAAACTTCCTAGTGCTTTGATAGAGTTACAGCAAGAGCGAATCGAACACGAGATAACTGAACGGAGAAAAAAAGAAGGGATAGAGGATTAAAGCGTATAACAAACCACTGCACTCGGAAATTTTACTCGCTTCGCTCCCAAAATTCCGGTGAGTGGGGCGTTATAAATCAAAAGGAAGTATGTCTTAAATGTGGAATCCATTCTCGATACTAAGCTTTTTTTATACAATAGCGAAAGACGCACCAGATCCAATAAATGTGCAATTTGAGCAACCTTCTCCAAATTTGTTGCCTAGTGAACTGAGAAAAAAAGCAAAAGTGGATGGTTTTTTCGTATCTCAGTTATGGATTGAAAACCTTTCGAAGCGTGTACTCGAAAATGTCAGAATAAATCTAACTTCTCCTCTAGAGTACGCACCAATAGTAAGAACAAACAAGCGGCATGGTGAAGTTGAGTTCAGTTATGACAAGTCCAAAATGGAATTGCTCATTACAAGGCTAGACCCTTCTGAATCGTTGAAACTTTCATTCTTTCCTGAATTAGATCAAATTAAAAATTTTGATGAGCCACAAATCATTATTGAAGGCCAAGAGCTTAGCAAGCTTATGGTGCAACTAGGTTTTTATAAGAAATATCCATCAATGTTATCAATGTATATTTTTACCATTTTTATTTCAATTTTTGCCCTTTGTGCCATTAGTTTTTCTGGCTATCTTGTACTTAGAGATAACGCGTACCTCTTTCCTAATTCTGAATATACGGTATTACGACAAGCTCAAGAAAGGCTTTCAAAATATGGTTGTCCTTTAATAGTTAGGGATAACACTGACGAATTAAAAGAAAAATTACAATCAGGTCCTCCATATCATTTACCAACGATAATGGAAGCAAATGGTGTGATTACCGAAAGAGAGCTGTGGAAAAAAGAAAGTATTGCATTTATTGAATGTGGGAATTGATTTATAACAAACGCATCAACGCATGGACTAATAAAGCTTGGCTTGGTTCGTGCCTCACCAATTAGAGCCAAGCTTCATTAGCCCGTTATGCGGGCGTTAAATGCCCCAAGGAAGTATGAGCATTAAATTCAAGAAAGTCGCACTCATCACATTAGTAATTCCAGCCAGTATTCATTGGTTGGGTATGTGTTTATTTGGTTTGGCTATTTTTGCTCACGGTGCATTTCGAGATTTACCTTCATTCTTTCTTACGTTGGTGACTTTAGTTGGGCTGTTTTCGTTAATAGTCGCAATAGTGTCTGTGGCTCGTTATCCTAAAATATGTAAGTTTACTGTATACACAATCGGCTTAGGTTGTGCGGCATTAGTTATCGCCCTTTGTATTGGTTTTTATGATGAACCGTGGTTTTTAGTTTCTGCAATTAGCTTGTTTTTAGGTAGTGCTTTTATTATGGTTGAGTATGTCAGGGGCACTTAACACATATGAGCCTTCCGCCAGTCAATAGGCGAACCTAACTAATTTGACTGCTTTTGCAGTCAAATAAAAATCAACCAACAAATTCATCTACTTCGTCTGTCATTTAGCTGTCAAATCATCGTTTACAGCAAACACATATAGAGGCTCTCTTAGTGCGATCTTATCGCTGCCTGACGCTTTTCAATCCGTTGAAATGTCAGGGGCACTACGACTAAATGGATTTAGGAGGTAGAGCGACGCAGGAGGCCAAAGCCGAGACATTTATCGGTTAACCCTAAGATGGCACTATTCAAGTCAGAGGTGCTTTTTGCACAGTTAGTTTC
>NZ_JBSQBN010000196.1:0-4468 GCF_053850585.1 Shewanella sp. A22 | reverse complement strand
ATGCTGGAGGTAGAGTAACGCAGGAGCTTGTTACCGAGGATCACTATTCGCTTCAATCATCTGCCTTGCCTACAGCACTTTGAACTCCCGCTGAAAGATCACATATTTAATAGGATTGGTATAATAAATGGAAAGCCTGAGTGATTCTCTCGAGGCTAGTTTCTATACTGCTTAATATTATTTTGACGAAGAACAACTGTTGCTACAATTCCGTTACCTTCCTAGAAAACGCAAAACTCCAAATGAACTGATAGGTAATTAGAGTTGGCATTAAGTAAGTTTAGTGTTTGCTTATCTACTTTTGTCTCATAGACCTATTGCTAATGTTACTTGATTGTTAATTAGCTCATATTGCTCAAGATTAGAACAATATATAGGGAGATAATAATGAAAAAGCAAAAAATACATCTTTATGTCGCAGGTGCTTTATTGGCTATGAGTGGGGGAGCTCAGGCTGCAACTGATATGACATTCGGTGGTTATATAAAAGCGGATGTAATGTTTAGTGATTATGGTAATGGTGCGCCTGACTCAGGCTCGCTTTCTCGCCAGTTTTATGTACCAGGCACGATTTATGGTACTGAGGGCAATGGGAAGCAAGTTGTCGACTTTCAGGCCCGAGAAACTCGTTTTAATTTTAAAACTGTTACCGATGTTGATGGACATAAGCTAACAGGTTTTATTGAATTAGATTTTATGACTCACGCAGATGGTAATGAACGTGTTTCAAATAGTTACTCTCCAAGAATTCGTCATGCATTTGTGAGTTATGACGAATGGACTGTTGGTCAGACATGGACTACATTTCAAAATCCTGGGGCGTTACCTGAAAACCTCGATTTTGTCGGTGCCGCAGAAGGTACTCCTTTTGCTAGACAATCGCAAATTCGATATAGCAGTGGAAATTGGCAGTTTTCTATTGAGAATCCTGAAACAACAGTGACGCCTTATGGCGGCGGTTCGCGCATTACAAGCGGTAGTGGCGTTATTCCAGATGTTGTAGGTCGCTATAATGTTAAGTCGTCAAATGGTTCTGCATTCTCTGTTGCGGCGATAGTAAGACAGCTTAATGTTGAACAAGTGATCGGTGGAACGGCTTATGATTCATCTGAATTAGGTTATGGTGCCAGTTTTGCTGGTGTTATACCGGTTGGTAAAGACGACTTTAAGTTTACTGCCACCTATGGAGAGGGGCTTGGACGTTATATGGCGTTAAACTATGCCAATGCGGGGGTAATGAATGCCAACGGTGATATACAAGCCATTAAATCATTTGGTGGCTTTGTGGCTTACCGTCATTGGTGGACAGAACAATGGCGTTCAAGCTTTACGTTCTCAGGTTTTTCTGCTGATAATGATGTTGCGCTAACGGGCAGCTCTGTGAATAAAGAGGCTTATTCTGCCTACGTAAATTTACTGTATTCGCCATCAAAACCACTAACATTTGGTGTGGAGTTTATGCATGCATTGAACGAACGTGAAGATGGTATGGATGCTGATTTAAATCGTGTGATGTTTTCTGCCAAATATGTGTTGTAGCTTGATGTTATAAAATAAAAGGCAACCTAATGGTTGCCTTTTTGATGTCTGTTTAACGTAGCTATTGAAACAATATTAGTTTAATAGGTTGTTTTGGCGAATGTATGCTTCAAATTCAGTACAACCACCAATAGGTTGTTCGTCTATAAATATTTGTGGCACGGTTTCAACTGTTTTACCCACACTCTTAGAAAGATCAGCTTTTGATATTCCTTCAGCATGAATATCGACATACTTAAATTTAAAATCTTCACTTTGCGCGGCTAATTTTTCAGATAACTCAACAGCACGAACACAATATGGGCAGGCTGGACGCCCAAAAATTACGACAAACATGGTGACTCCTGTTTAATGATATGGGCATTTTATACCATATGAGCTTTTTAATTCATAATTCAGGGTGATTAATTTTTGTTTTAACTCATATCAATTTTATATTTGCCTTGGTAATCAAAAAATGACTCGACCAAATCCCAACGGTGTTTATTTTTTTTTAACAGCAGTAGATCAGGTTTTCTAAAGCGATCTTTGTCGGCTAAAACGTCAGCGATGTTGTTGTATTGTGGGTGCTGAAAACCAGGTGTGCGAGTGTGTGATAAGACAAATACGGCATAGAAAGCGCGTCGTTGTGACGCTGTTGTAAATTGAAAAGTTTGATTAAAATCATTTCCCTCAATATCGACATATTGAATTTGTAATTTTTCATCTTTGTCATGTAGTAACATTTCTTGGCATTTGAATAAATAGTGATGTTGTGCGTTAAGTACTTGTTTGAGTCTTTTGTCTGGGTCGATTAAGGTTGAGTGACATGTTTGACAAATACGTGCAGCAATATCATTTTCGGCGCCACAATCTGGACATGACTTGGAGCGAAATCTAAAGTCACATTGGTCTGTGTCATTAATAAGCCCTTGGCAACGTCGGCCAAAATGTTCAACAATGTCACCATCGTTATCTACTAACCCCCAAAAGGTGTTGGCAAATTGACATACAGGGCAATGGACTTGCACTGGAACCGATTTGCTGTTTGGTTTGGCTTGTCCAACTTCTGGGTAAAATAGATCATAGCCGTTAGCCGCATAATCTATGACTAAACAATCAATTTTATTGTCTGCCAGTCGTAGCCCGCGACCTATCATCTGTTGGAATAAACTCACTGATGCAGTAGGGCGTAATATTGCGATAAGGTCAACATGTGGCGCATCAAACCCAGTGGTTAGTACGGCAACGTTAATAATAAACTTGAGCTGTTTAGTTTTAAAGTTTGCGATAATCTCATCACGTTCAGTATGTGACGTTTGTGCTGTGATTAGTGCCGCATTGTCGTCCATTAACGTCATTATTTCATTAGCATGGCGTACTGTTGCAGCAAAAATAAGTACGCCTTGACGATGTTGTGCCAATTGTTTTATTTGTTTGATAATCGCGGTCGTTGCTCGGCCTTGGTGATGGAGTAAATTATCAACTTCAGCCTGAGGATATTCATTGGTTTCGGTAGGCGCTAAGCTAGTAAAATCATATTGGGCACTGAATCCATCAAAAATGGTCGGCTGAGTTAAATAACCTTTCTTAATTAACGGTCGCATCGGTAACTCGAAAATACACTTTTCGAACACGGGTTTATCAGTATTACCGACTTTACCATGATAGTGATGGCGATATATCCAACCTGAACCAAGCCTATAAGGCGTTGCTGTGAGCCCAAGTAATTTAATGTTAGGGTTTTGATTGTGTAAATGAGTAAGAAGTTGTTGATATTGACTGGTCGATTCGTGACTAACACGATGACACTCATCAATGATAACCAACGAAAATGGCTGATCAAATTGAGTCAGAGACCTCGACGCTGATTGAACACTCGCTATGACGGTTTTACCGTTAGCTTTCTTTTGTTTAAGCCCTGCAGAATAGATATTGGCTTCTTGTGTGAGTAAACTGATTTTTTCAGCATTTTGTGCGACGAGTTCTTTTACATGGGTTAACACTAATACATTGCCATTGGCAATTCTCGCCAGTTCAGCAATAACAATGCTTTTGCCTGCACCGGTTGGTAAAACCAATACGGCTGATAGCTGGCTTTGTTTAAAATGCTTTACTGCCGCATCTACGGCTTGTTGTTGGTAGTCTCGTAATTTAATGATCATTCGTTACTGTTTAGGTATATCAATGGTTGTTAAGGTGGGCACCCTTATATGGTGATAGGGTAACATAGACAGTCAAAGGTTAAATGAATTTAGCTTAAGAGCTAAGTCTTATTTTGAACAGATTAATTAGCCATATTTTGCGAGCTAACCGCTGTTTTTTTTGCTTGGTTAGTGTAGATTTGTCGCTAATATAAGGCAGTTATTAAATATAATAAAAACGTAAGCTTAGGAGTATAACACATGAAATATTTATCATTACTCGCATTGCTAGTGATCAGTCATTTTGCTATGGCTGAGCAAGGGTTGGTGGTAGAGATATCGATTGAAGAGCATGTTACCCAATCGCAAGATGTGACGATTTCTACATCAAAAATAATAATGGGTTTAAATGAGTCTATTTCATTAGATGTTGAAGGTGATTATGGTGTAACGATTGTGTCAAAACAGTTACACGCTAAAAAGGTCAATTTACTCGTGAGTCTAAGTGACCTATCAAATGATGCTCCGCAATTGCTAGGGGATAAATCTCTTAAGCTCAATGTGGGTAACTCTAGCAGTTATAAATTAATCCATAAGGATCACTCCTATAAAGTGACCATCGATACTGGTTATGGTCAATTGCCTATCGATGAAATGGAACATGATGTCGAAGTAGAGAAATAATACCAATCCCATTAAATATCTGGTCAGTTCAGAGTCTCTCAGGTTTTTCAATTCAAGGCACATTGATGTAGAAATGGTTGTTCCCTTTTAAATCGATGTAACACAGAAGTGGAATACCTGAG
>NZ_JBSQBN010000195.1:0-4550 GCF_053850585.1 Shewanella sp. A22 | reverse complement strand
GGCATGGTCTATTTTTTTCCATAAAAAATAAGACATTCCCACCCTCCATGGCGGTCAGATGCTGGAGGTAGAGTAACGCAGGAGCTTGTTACCGAGGATCACTATTCGCTTCAATCATCTGCCTTGCTACAGCACTTTGAACTCCCGCTAAAGATCACATATTTAATAGGATTGGTATAATGGGGGGGGCAGCCGGCAGCCCTGAAGGGTGAATTTATCACCTCACTGATAATTTTCGCTGAAAGAGCAAATTCTAATGCGGATTGGCATAAAGCGCTTGTTTAGTTTATTACAGGCAAAAGAAAGCGCACCCGAAGGTGCGCTGGTGAGATATAAATAACATCAAGCGGCGTTTTCCTCCTTATAGTCATACTCAAATTCGCTTTCTGTAGCATTGGGTAATGGTACATTGCGTTGAGCCTGGGGTTTATGGGTCAGGCGATTTAGCTGTTTTTCCAGCTTTTGTCCCATTGCAGTAATTGCTGCGTATAGGTTTTCACTTTTTGCCTGGGCGAATAACTCTCCACTAGGTAATCCAACTGATGCCTCTATTTTAAACAATTGCTTTTGTTGCGTAATAATAATGTGTGGGTTAATTAACTGTATATCATGTCGACTTAATTTCTCTAATCGTCCTTCGATACGTTCACGGATAAGGGCAGTGACTTCAAGTTGTTTGCTAGTGATTTTCAGCATATTTAGAACCTTCTTGTTGTTTGCTTAAGTTCAGATTACCAAGGTTTACAGTAAAAATCGTGATCTGCATCACGTTTTTGTTGGCTATAGATAACGAACGTTGCTTATTTGATCTGTTAGACATTTCTTAACAAAAAGCATCAAAATATGCTTGTATTACGGATTGTAACAGCCCATATTGGTATGGATAAGTTGATACTAAATTATCTATAGCGCTGCTTTATTCATCGATATGATTAGCTGTTCGTATACCTCATATTGTCAGGTCGTTAATTTCCCCTCTGTATAGATCAAACATTTCCCTGATAAACACAATTTGTACTACTGAATAGGATTTAATTCATTTTTGATTGGCTTATAATTGATGCATAAGCAAATGGATATGGACTGATATTAATGAGTATAGATCAACAAAAAATAAAGGTATGGGATTTTCCTACCCGTTTATTTCATTGGACGATGGTATGTTTGCTAGGGGGATTGTGGGGGACGGCTGAAATCGGTGAAATGCAATGGCATCAAATCTTGGCCTATCTACTTATGTCGCTGATTATTTTTAGGCTCATCTGGGGCTTTATTGGTAGCGAGACTGCAAAGTTTCATGATTTCTTGCTATCCCCTAAAAAAGTGATTACTTACGCAAAAGCACACCCCAAACCCGCGTCACTTGGTCATAATCCTTTAGGCGGGTATATGGTTATCGCATTGCTAAGTTTACTTGTTGTGCAGTTAACCACAGGGTTATTTGCTACCGATGAAATTTTTACTGAAGGTCCTTTGATGTATCTTGTATCGTCAGATACGGCAGGTTGGTTAACTTGGCTGCACAAAACTAATTTTAATTTTATTTTGGGCTTTGCGGCTATTCACATTATTGCGGTTATATTGCATGTTGTTAAGGGAGACAATATTCTTAAAGCCATGTTTAGTGGTTATAAGCAGGTTAATGAGCAAATGGTGTCACCGAATTTACGGTCACCTTGGCTTGCTCTATTGATCTTTTCGGTTATTCTTGGATGTATTTGGTGGTTGCTTTTGGAGCCCGTCGTCAGCTTTTTATAGATAAATAACTTGTCCAAAAAACTGCAAGGCCAATAAAAAAGCCCATAGGAATGGGCTTTTTTATTGTTGCTGAACATCTTCGCAATAGCTTGAATAAATAACCAGATAAATAGCGGTTCAATTCAGGTTGTGATCAAATTAGTCTTTTTTGTAAACGTCGTGACAACCTTTACAGCTTTTACCTGTATTACTAAAAGCCTGTTTAATTTGATTTTTATCGTTTGATTTTGCTGCAACGACTAATGCTGCTGCATTATCTTGAAATGTCGACATTTTGCTATCAAAATCAGCCTTATCTTGCCAGATTTTTGCTAAGGCTTCAGTATCACCTTTATCTGAACCGACAATAAAGCCTTCATGTGGTATTTTTGATAGTGCAGCAACGTTAGCTGCGCGAGTGTTAAATATGGCTGCATCAAACGGTTTTTTACCTTTTAACATTGCACCCATATCGCCAAAGTTGTAAGCAATTAAGCCAAAAGCGGCTTGACGGTATTGTATCGCGTCAGCTGGCTCTTCGAAGTTGTTAGCAAATACAGCAGGGATTAGCATTGCGGTAGTTGCAATGGCAAGTAATGTTTTTTTCATCATGATCCTTCTCTTTTCTCTAGTGACACTGGTTCCATAAGCACTTATAACTGCTGTCACACATATCGTTATGAGAATTAATGTGTAATCAGTCACACTTATTCTACACAATTTTATTGTAAGTTTGCGATATGTTTATCAATGAATATCAAGGTAGTATTTTGCAAACTGGTAAAGTTAATTGGTACACTTGTACTGTTTCGGCATTACTTACAAAGAGAATAACATTATGCGTGCCAACTGGAATTTAGTCGTAGATAGAATATTGACTCATTCAAATGAGGAAGATTTGTCGGTATTATTTCATTTATTGTTGACTGAAGAGGAACGCAGTGCGGTTTCTGGACGTTTACAGGTATTTCAAACTTTACTGGCTGGGGAGTTAAGCCAAAGACAAATCGCTGCCGATCATCAAGTCAGTATTGCAACCATTACACGGTGCTCGAATTATTTGAAAAACATGCCTGATAATCAAAGGGATTTAGTGAGAAAGCTGATTTTAGATTAACTAAAATTCATTGTCACAATGATTATATTTTGATCATTACCTGAGTGATTTGAGGTCAATCATAATGTTAATTGCGCATAATTTACGCGATGAAAGCTTTTCACTCGTTATAACCTATTTACCATCACCTCAATATTTTTCGACTAGCTGCAATCAAATAAAATTTTAAATCAATTGCTTACTTTACTTGGTTTGATCATGAAATCATGACTAACTAACCCCTCTAGGAAATCTATGATGACGATAATTTAATCGTCTAAAAAATAGATATCCACCGTAAGTGGTTAAGCATAAAGCAAAAAGAGTGCTTGAATCCTTTGGGTAAAAACGATACAGACCCGCAGCAATTAGCACATAAATAAAGGGTAATAAACCGTAAAGCGTTTCAGGCATAAAACCAGATTTTCGTTTCCGTTTTAAATCTGTACGTCGGTTCTTGGATCGCAAGTTATAAACATGTGCACCATACAAATAGACTAATACAGAAGCAATAAGGGCATAATTAGGCTCTAGCAGAAAAATGCTCACGCTGCCTATAAACATATAAGTGAAAGGTAACAATTCGTATAGAGGTTTAATCAACATACGCACTCCGTCTTTCGACATTCATTATTGTGTTGAATATCCAATTAATGAGGATTGCATTAGCCAAGTGTACTTAACGGTTATTGCTTACTCATAAATGTAATTACCGATGAATTATAACCTAAATAAAAAGGCACTGCCTAATAACTAGACAGCGCCTCAATATTTTCAATATTTTTATTGGCTTATCAACACGAGTTATGGGAATTCAATTTCGATTCCAATAATGCAATCAATTAAGTGTTAACGACAGCCACAGCCGCCATTACCATCACAACCAGGTTTTTCGGTGCCACATGACTCATGTTCATGATCGTGTCCGTGACTGCCACAACCTCCTTCAGCATGAATATGACCATGAGATAGTTCTTCAGCAGTCGCTTCTCTCACGGTAATAACTTCAACACTGAAATGTAATGATTGACCTGCCAGTGGGTGGTTACCATCAACCACAATGACTTCATCTTTAACTTCAGTCACTTGAACTGGGCGTTGACCCATTTCTGTTTCAGCAATAAAACGCATACCAGGAACGATGTCTTCAACATCACCAAATGCACTGATAGGAACTTCTTGTTTTAAACCCGGGTGATATTCACCATAAGCTTGATCTGCTGGAATTTTTGTCTCAATTTTCTCGCCAGCCGTTTTACCTTCTAAAACTGCTTCAAGTCCAGGTATTAAGTTTTCTGTACCATGTAAGTAAACCATTGGCTCACTTTCAAATGAACTTTCAATTAATACACCCTGCTCATCAGATAAGCGGTAATGAATGGTAACCGCCGCATGTTTAGTAATTTTCATATCGCCTCCAATTGTGATGGAGACATGATACCGTATTTTACTATCATGCTGCGATGACAAACATCAGATTTTGCTTATTCAATCACAGCTTTGTCTATTTTGTCTTGCCTTACATGTTTTACCCAGTCCATGTTGAAAAGACGTTGTAATACCAATCCTATTAAATATGTGATCTTTCAACGGGAGTTCAAAGTGCTGTAGGCAAGGCAGATGATTGAAGCGAATAGTGATTCTATTTTGAAAGCATCTAACGAAGCATAAAGGACTTTGAAACCCGCCAGAATGGAGTCTCTCAGGTATTCCACTT